>DAOVTU010000148.1 GCA_030632925.1 Candidatus Krumholzibacteriia bacterium
AAATGATCAAGTAGTTTAAGCAACAGAAGCCCGGCAAACTGCCAAAACTGATGAGTATATAAATTTTCCCTGTTATGGTACCACCCGCCGACCCGGGATCTTGGACCGCGAAAATTCATGAGAGTTTTGTGCATTGCTCGGAATGCCTATCCTCTGCTACGCTGGCTATTCAGAAAAAGCATCTGACCGCACCCAGAGGAACTCTTCACATGGCCTGCAAAACATCGTCACTCCCCCTCGCCGGCAGCCGCCTGCGAGCCATCATCATATGCTGCCTGACGCCCTCGTATGCCAGCGCGGACAAGACTGACGACTACATTGACCGGGTCATGACCGAAAGACAGATCCCGGGGCTGCAGTTGGCCGTCGTCCGGTCAGGCCGAACCGTCAAGACCGGCAATTATGGCCTCTCCAACCTGCAGGATTCGGTAAGCGTAACCGGCGAAACACTGTTCCCGATAAACTCCATGACCAAGGCCTTCACCGGTGTGGCCATCATGCAACTGGCCCAGGACGACAGGCTGTCGATCGATGACACCATCGGGACATACCTGTTAGGCATGCTCATAGACAAGCTCAGCGAGCAACCCTTTACCCAGTTCATCACAGACCAGCAGTTGCAGCCCCTGAAGATGACAAAAACGGCAGAAGCCGGATTCGACTACTACGACTACGTAGTCGCCCATCAGGCCCGGCAGTACCACTTTGACGGAGAGGGACGCCTGCACACCCTGCACGTGGAGTTTGCCCCCTTCTTGCGCACTGCCGCGGGCATGACTTCCAATGCGACAGAACTGGCCACGTACGCCACGGCCCTCCAACAGGGCAAGCTACTGACACCCGAAAGCTTGAAGGCTATGTGGACGGCCACGATTTTGAGCAACGGGAAGACGGCCGGCTTCAGCGACCTCGAGAATGGCTATGCACTGGGCTGGCAGGTTATCGGGCGGGATGAACATCCGGCGGTCAGTGCCAGCGGCGGCAATGCAACCAGCCTGGTCATCTATCCTGAGGATGAACTGATTGTCGTGATTCTAACCAATTTGGTCGGGGCACTGCCGATACAATTCGCGGATGACGTCGCGTCCTTTTACTTCGCTGGTTCGCAATAGGTGTGTCTGCCTTTTCATTCATCCGGCCTCAGATTTCCCCGATAACAAAAGCGCCCGGTGCAGAGGCGGTGCGTGAGCACCATCCGCTGCAACCGGGCGCCAGTTTTTCATCGGCGTCTATTCAACCAATTCCGGATCTCCCGGCTTCCATGTCTTGTCATAGAAGCTTTCCAAGGGACCATAGAGGCGGAGAATAGTATTCCACCCTTTGCCTGGAACTGTCTGAATCCAGTTGTTCTCTTGCCCTTCAGGTGCTTTGTAGCTGAAGTAGATATCAATGGAACCATCGTCGTTCTTCTTCAGGCCTTTCTGGCTGTCGTCCAGGCCCGGCAGACGCTGATCGGTCTGGAGCATGCCGCGGGTCTGGTTGTCATAGAGCGTGAAAGACCAGAAATCCTTGGCGGGTATATTGGCCGGCAAATTGATTTTGTAGGTCTTGCTGCCGTCCAGCGCCTTACCATCTTTATCGAGGTAGGCGATGGCATACTGAGAACCAACGCCGACATTCCTGATCGCCATCGCGGGCGTGATGCCGGTCGCGTAGAAGTGCATATAGACGCGAGAGTCAATGAGACGTTCGCCGTCCAACAGGAAGTCGTACCGTCCCTCGACGAACGGATTTGTCCAGACGCGTTCGCCGGGATAGAGGTAGTGGCGCTCATCCTTGGGGCGGGCGGTCAAAGCCCGGGCAGTGACAGAACCGATTTTCGCGGCGTCCGTGAGAATCTTTTTCATACGGTCGTCCGGCTTGAACTCCTGACCCTTTTTGATGCCAATCGAAGCCAGTAAGCCGCGGATATCCGGATCCAGTCCTTCGATCGGTTCCGCCTGGATTTGTGCGTCGAGTTCTTCCCAGTAGCCGTAGTCCATGCGATGGATGGTGTTGTTGAACTTGCCCGAAACGTTGATGAAATTCATCGTTGGCGGGTTGTCCTTCTGGGACAAGGGATACATGCGGAACAGCTTTTTGGTCTCATCAACAGCAGGCTTGGGGTCCCCGTCGACCTGGAAGCCGCGCCACACCACCCAGTTTCCGTGGGTGTTGGAGCGAGCGACATGATAGCCCTCGGGAACTTCGCCCTCATACCCGGGCGGCAAAATCAAAAACTTCCCGCCTTTTCCTTTGTCCGGACCGGCGTTGCCAAAATCAACCACATACTTGAACCATGCGTCATCGATAAAGCCCAAGACATTCGGAGGTGTTTCCACAACCATGGGCTCATCGCCCAACTCCATCCAGGCAGCCATGTAAACCGACACGGTATTGGGGGTGAGCCACAGGGCCTTGGAGTCCATCAATTCTTCAAAAAGGATAGCGGTGGTATTGGCCGGCCCAAAACTCCGGATTCCTTCTTCCATCGCGTACATCGAAGCGATCTGAATGGAGGACAGGAAAGCCTGTGTCGCGCGTTCCAAATCGAGATTGTCGTAAACTTTCTGGGTGGTTTCTTCGTCAGGAACCCCGTCAAAAGAAGTCAGGGTGCCGATGGATGTCTCCAGCTTGTCGGGAGTCGCAACCCCTGCGGGGACTTCCGTGGTCATCTTCATCTTGGGTGCATCCTGCGCGTGAGTGACCGAGGTCATCATCGCGATGGATATTATCCCGATAGCCACGCATTTTGTGAGAATGTTCTTCATTGAGCCCTCCTGCTCTTATCCACACCTGGGTGGATATTCTTGGATCCAGCCAACGGTTGTTGCCTGGGTTTTAGATAATGAGATTCATTGTTGCTAGCTGAACAGTATCGTAAAAGTTTAGTTTCGCAACTATATTCGTTTGTCCCCAAAATTGGTGCCTCAGGGTCCGCTTGTATTGAGCGTACTGTTATACATCCAAACAGACTGCGACAGCGATTCTCTGGCACTGACATCGACCATGCCACCACCCACGATGAGTCCGAACCCACCCCAAAACAGGGCTTCGGATGATCCGGAGTCGTAGGTGTCATAGGTGGCGATGGAACCGATGATGGCCGCGATACTCAGCAAATACATGGTGCCGCTGAGATTCTTCTTGGTGCGGTAAGATCTGAAAGTGACGCCGATCTCATCATCCCGCTCGCTCAGAAAATCGATGTCCGAAGCGAACCAATTGATGCCTGCGATTTTTGTGTCATCGACGCCCTGCACGACCTTGTTTCCCCACAGACTGTGCTTTATGCGCAGCGCGTTGTTGGCATATTCGCTTTCCTGGCTGTCCTGAGCCTGGGCAAAAACGGGAAGCAGAAGCAGGGCCAGAATGATCAAGGTCGTGATACGCATTGGCATGTCTCCAAGTTTGAGGTGATGGGATGATTATCCCGCCTTGGAGACCATTCGGCCATAAAAAAAGAGCCCCACTTGGGGGCTCTTCTATCTTCGATCAGATCGAAGCGTCTCTACTCGAAGCGTCGCGTCAACCGCAGCCGTTGCATCCGCCGCTGCTGCAATCACTGTCAGCGCCGGGGGCGCCCAGGTTCAGCATGTATCCGCGTCGGTGGTCTTCATCGATGTAGTCGATGGTCAAGCCACCGCTCTGACGCACGATGTCCGTGGTCTGCGTATCCATGACGAATTTGATGCCGTTGTTCTCGACGATCGCGTCGTCGTCCTTTGGCTCATCCAGAGCCATGCCGATTGACGGCCCGCCTCAGCCAAACCCCTGGACGAAGAGACGCACGCCTTTGCCCTCGTGCTCGTTCCAGTCGAAACCACCAAAGGCGGTGCCGGCTGTTTCCGAGACGCTGATCAGGTCAACGTTGCTCACTTTGAACCATCCTTCATTTCTGCCATTTCAAGTGGATTCAGTCCACTTACCAAAATGTTGATCTCGATAAATATGGCAGGTTTTTCTCCGATTTCCAATTTTCCTATCGACCGAAACCTAAGAACCTGTAGGAATTTCGCAACTGTTTATATGTTAGCATACGCAGTTTCTATGGTTTCTTGTCGTAAACCAGTGTCAATTCGCGATATTTGTCGCTGTTGGGCTGCCGGCGCTTCTCGGTGACGGTGATCCGAAACCCGCTGTCGGAAAGGGTATACCGCCGGATGCGGCTCATGGTGTCCTGGCCGGTTTTCCACTGCACGATGAGGGTGGCGCCCTCCCAGTGGGCGTTGGCCTTGGCCTCACCGCGCTGGGTCCAGATGGTCATGGTGCGGTTGTCGGTGAAGATCAACCGGCTGATGTCCAGGCCATTGGTGACGTTCATTTCGATGCCGTCGTGGAAGATCTCCATGCGGGAGAGTTCTTTCTCGAGGCGCATGATTTTTTGCTGATCCTGGACCGAGGGCTGTTGGCCTCCGCCGCCACCGCCATGCCCTCCGCCACCGCTCATGCCGCCGCCACCACCGCCGCGACCGCCACCGCCGCCGCCGCCACGACCGCCGCCGCCGCCACCGCCACCACCGCCGGACTTCCCGCCCTGGGGCCTGGCTGGCTGAATCGGATCACTCATCTTCTTGTTGAGCACCCAGTTGCCGGTGAAGTTGGGCCCGGTGTCGGTGGTGGCCTCTTCGGCCGCCGCCAGAACGCTGGGGCTAAGAATCAAAAGCAATACCAGAAAATGCTGCAGAGCCGTGCGCATGAAAATTCTCCAAAGTCTGGGTGGACGTGGAAAGTTCGCGCCAGTGGTGGGTGGGCGCGATCTCCTATACAAGTACCTAACGCTCGGAATTCCCGAAACCAGCGAAAAAAAACCTCCCGTTTTTCAGGCGGGAGGTTTTTTCGTCAATCTGGCCCGAAAAATCCGGGCTCTCAATCGTTCTGAGCGGTTTCCAGTTCGGCCAGAGTCCCGAATTCGCCACCAGCCTCGGAATAATCCGTCTCCATGCCCAAACGGTGCTTCGCATCCTCGAGGAGGGTGTACAGCACCGGCACGATGATCAGGGTAATGGCCGTGGAAAAGATGATGCCGAAGCCCAGGCTGGTGGCCATGGGCACCAGGAACTTGGCTTGCAGGCTCTTTTCCAACAGCAGGGGCAACAGGCCAGCAAAGGTCGTCACTGAGGTGAGAATGATGGGCCGGAAGCGCCGCAACCCGGCTGCGACCACCGCATCATAGAGCGGCATCCCGGTTCGCCGGGCCCGGTTGATGAAGTCGATGAAGATCAGCGAATCATTCACCACCACCCCGGTTAGAGCAACAATTCCAAAGGTGCTGATCAAGGTCAGGTCAATGCCCATCAGGATGTGGCCCCAGATGGCGCCCACTAGTCCAAAAGGAATGGCCGACATGACCACCATCGGTTGGGTGTAGGACTTGAACTGGACGGCCAGCAACACATAGATCACCAGCACCGCCAGCATGAAGCCGCGCTTGAGGCTGCCCATGGATTCGGCCCGGTCCGCCTGCTCACCTTCCATGGTGTAGCGCAGGCCGGGGTAGGTGGCCATGATCGCTGGCAGGATCGTTTCGCGCATCTCGTTGTTGATCTCTTCGGCGTTGGTCTGCGTCTGGTCGATATCACCGGTCACCGAAACCACGCGGGTGCGGTCAGCGCGTTCGACACTGGCATATCCGCGGCCAATTTCGATCTCGGCCACGCGGCCAAAGGGCACCTCGTCACCGGCGGCGGTGCGGATGCGCATGGACTCGATGTCGCCCAGTGAGCGCCGCTCGCCTTCGGGATAACGCACCATGACCTTCACTTCGTCACGCCCGCGCTGGATGCGCATGACCTCGGCGCCGTAGAATCCCGCGCGAACCTGCCGGGCCATGTCGGACAGGGTCAGGCCCAAAGTGCGGGCTTCGGGCTTGAGGCTCAGCTTCATCTCGATCTTGCCTTCACGGAAGCTGTCCGAGATGTCGGTCACTCCGTTGAAGCCCAACAGCTGGGCCTTCAGTTCCTGGGCGGCGGCCAGCAGGTCGTCCGGGTTGGGCGATGACAACTGCACGTAGATGGGCTTGCCGCCCTTGAACAGGTTGGCCGTGAAGGTGAGCGAAACCGCACCCGTTACCGGGCCGCAGATTTCACGCCATCGCTTGGCCATTTCCGGGCTGGGAATATTGCGATACTCAGCCTTGAGCAACTCGGCGTTCACCTCGACCAGATGAGCCCCTCCTGCACTGCCCCCTGTGGCCCGTCCCACTCCACTTTCGGTGAAGGGCATCGAGCCGATGGAGGTGGCCACGTGGCGGATAACGGGATCAGCATCATCCGGCCGGCCGACTTCGAATTCACGCGCAACCTGCTCAAGCGACTCCTCGAGCTGGCGCACGGCCTTCTCGGCATCCTCGACCGTTGTGCCCTGGGGCAGGGTCAGGCCTGCCACCAGGTTGTCGGCGTCGACTTTGGGCATGAAGGTGAACTTGATATGGCCGCCGAGGAAATAGCCCATGGTGATCAACAACGTGATCGTGGCCAGGGCCAGTACAATGGGCCGATGGCTGAGCGCAATTTTGAGAGTGCTCTGGTAAGGGCCGACGATGAAATTGGCCAACCCGTCTTCGATGCCCCTTTTGAAGCGACCGTAGACACCCTTGTGGCTTTCTTCACCCTCCTCGGGCAAGGCCTTGATGGTTGACAGATGGGCCGGCAGGATAAACAGCGACTCGACCAGCGAGAACCCGAGAATCGCGATCACGACCACCGGGATGTTGTACATGAACTTGCCCATGGTGCCGTCGACGAAAGCCAGCGGCAGGAAGGCTGCCACGGTGGTCATCACGGCCAGGGTCACGGGGTTGCCAACCTCGAGCGTGCCCAGGGTGGCTGCTCTCAGTGGACTGTTTCGCCGCTCGCGCTGGGCAAAAATGTTCTCGCCCACGACGATGGCATCATCGACCACGATACCCAGTGAAATGATGAAGGCGAACATCGAGATCATGTTCAAGGACACC
>DAOVTU010000165.1 GCA_030632925.1 Candidatus Krumholzibacteriia bacterium
CAGGGTTTTGCGGTGGCCGCCGGCGGTATCAAGGCTCGGTATGTGCGTATACAGGGCCTTAATCGGGGAACCTGCCCGGATTGGCACCCCGGCAAAGGCTTGCCCTGCTGGGTTTTCGCCGACGAGCTTGTGGTACGCTGAGGGCTGAGCTTGCGGACAGCGGTGAATCAGGACATATTTATCCTAATTACACTCCACCCACCCGAACCTCGGGAGTTTCACATGCACGACGGATGCGCCGGACCCACCACCGATGGCAAAACCATGGTCAACAAGGTCCGCATGATGGGTTTTGCGGGACAGCCCATGCCCATGCCCCTGGAAATCACCTGCAGCAACTGCGACCACTCTTTTTCCATGATGACTTTCGAGGCCGCCTGCCCCGAATGCCGGATGGTTTACGGCGTGACGCCCTGCAGCGCTTCGGATGCCAATAAGGTCAAGGCGGCCGGCATCGACTACTGAGCGCCCAGCAGTTTAATCCGGATGCAGTTTGGTCCGGATATATAAAAAGCGCCGCATTACTGCGGCGCTTTTTGTCGAATTTATTCAGACGATCAGCGGTACAAGCTCTTCACGCCGCCCCACTCCACTTCATCAGTCGTGACAGGATCGCAGCTCATGGCCGGGAAGTCGCCACTCAGCGTACCGAAGCAGCTGTTGCCCGCGAATTTGTCCACCAGCGAGAGAATGTCCTCGTCGATGGGAGCCGGCCCCAGGTCGGAGTAGAAGGTGAAGGTGGCGGTGCCGGTGGTGCCCGGCTCGCAGCCCATGCCCTCGATGGGTTCGAATTTCAGCAGGATGTGATCCACGCCGGGAATACTCGGATCTCCGTCGCACTCCAGGTTGCCCGCGTAATCCACCGTGCAGGAAGGATCGCCGTTGGAATAGCCGATCGGGTCAGCCCAGGTCAGTGCGTCGGAAAAGTCGGCGCAGGTGCAGGTGCCACCGGCGGTGTCCAGCAGCAGGTCCATGTGACTGAGGGCATAGGGCGTGCCCGTGTCCCAGTCGATAGTCAGCGTGTAGGTCCAGTCCGGATCCAGCGGATCGGCCGAAGGGTTCGCTACAATGTTGCCGGTAATGGAACATTGGCCGAAGGCCAGTTGGGCGGTTGTCATGACCAACAAGGTCATGAGGATAGCGGTCATTAGCTTTTTCATCAGTCTACTCCCCCACTTCGTTCTCAACTGCATTATGACAAGGTCGTTCATTGGATGGCGCAGGCGAGATCGAGTTGTCCATTTACAATGTCTGGTCAGATCGGGATTGTATCAAATCCGGACAATTTTTACAAACAATAACGATTTCCACAATCGGCCGGGCTAAAAACCAGGCCATCGATCGCCATATTCAGGGCCATAAACTTGTGCTATCATGTCCTCTGTCCATTTTGTGGCGACCATGACACAAACTCACGGGGTTGGGACAATTGCGAAACAAACGATTGGCAGCTTGCAGTTTTATTTTTGTCGTTTCGTGCTTCCTCTCTCCTCTTGCGCTGGGATTTGACGCACCCGCCATCCCGCTGGTTCCCCGCCAATACGTCTGCCCGCCCGCAGAGGTGGCCCCTAAAATCGACGGCCTGTTGGATGATCCCGCCTGGCAGAACGCCCCCTGGACCGAACCCTTCACCGACATCGAAGGACCGTTGCAGCGTGAACCCCGTTTGCGCACCCGCACGCGCATGATGTGGGATGCCGATTATTTCTATGTCGGCGCCACCCTGTTGGAGCCCCATGTGTGGGGCAAACTCACCGAGCGCGACGCCGTCATCTACTACGACAACGACTTCGAAGTCTTCATCGATCCCGACGGCGACAACCACCTGTATTTCGAACTGGAACTCAACGCCCTGAACACGGTGTGGGACTTGATGCTCATCAAGCCCTACCGCGACGGCGCACCCGCCATCGACTCGTGGGATATTGCTGGACTGAAAAGCGCCGTGCACATCGACGGCACCTTGAATGACCCGTCGGATCTCGATACAAGCTGGACCGTGGAGATCGCCATTCCCTGGGCAGCGATGGCCGGTGGCGCGGGACGGCCGTCCCCACCAAGTGCCGGCGACATCTGGCGCGTGAATTTTTCGCGGGTGCAGTGGCGCACTCATGTTGTCGATGGCCGGTACGAAAAAATTCTCGATCCAGACACGGGCAAATCGCTGCCGGAAAATAATTGGGTGTGGTCACCCCAGGGCCTGATCGCCATGCACTGCCCCGAGATGTGGGGCGAGGTGCTGTTTGTCGGGCCGGAAGGTGGCACATTTCCAGAGTCACTCGAGCACCACGAGATCACGGTGGCCAACCTGCTGATGCCCATCTACTATTTGCAAAAGGCGTGGCACGACGAGCACGGCGAGTACGCCACCGAGTTGCGGCAATTGGGTATTGAAGACGGCCGGATGCCGATTTGGCCGCAAAACGGTGATATGACCGAGACGACCGCCGTGCCCGAGAACTGGGCGCTGACGATGTCCTGTGGGGCTGAGCATTTTGTGGCGCAATTGACTACGCCTGGGTTGCGCGTGACGGTCAATGACACCGGGCGGTTGATGCGGGTGCGGAAATAGGCCAAAGGGCTTGATCCAAACAGGCCGAACCCTTTAGCCTGGATAACCTAGTTCTCGGTCGACTCCAAACGAACCATCTGCCGCTCGCTCTTTTCGGTGCCGATTTCCAGACTGATGCCGAACTTTTCCTTCAACAGTTCAAGATTAGTCTGCCAGGAACCGGTCTCGTTCTCAAATTCCAAATCTACGAGAGTCTTGAAAGCATCATCCTGCGCCGAGGCGCCCTCGTCATAAGCTTCGGTATCGAATTTTCGGTTGAACCCGTTTCGCGTTGAATTGTGGAACAACGCCCCAACGACTTCTCCCAAAGGACATCTGGCAAACCGATACGTATAGTGCGCGGGCTGGCCCGCCGTCACCCTGTGCACGTATTCCACACCGCTACTCGGCGGCAACGTGCGTCCGTCATGCTTAAATAGAAACTTCTTTGCTGTGACCTCTTGCACTGTGACTTCAGCGGTCTGCTGCAACTCGGCCAACACCGGCGCTAATTTGTCCCGCCAGTTCAACGCGGTCTTGGCCCGAAAGCGCAACGTCACCGATGTCTGCGAGGTTTCGTTGTCGATCACAGACATCCCGGAAACCGCCCGCACCAGATTGCTCACCGGCAAAGAAACGAACTCATAGGTTGTGACCCCACCCCGCTGAACACTGGAGCCCCCACCGGTCATATTCTTGAATTGCGGTTCGTCTCCTGTCAGCCATTTGACCTCGACACCACTATCGGGAACCAGCACCGCCGGAATTTGGATCGACGAAAGATTGACCCCCAATTCGAACCAAAAACGCGCTTTCACACGGTCATCAAAATTCACTTCATCACCGGTGAGAACAAACATGTCCGGCCCGACCGGCACGTCGTATTCCCGAAATTCCAGATCACTCACCCGTATCCAGCGCCCCGAGGCCAATTGCAAAACTTCACTGCGCAGCGGCAATCGGGTCGACTTGTCCACATCGATGATGTGCCTCAGGTCCCCTGGACCGTCACCCAAGGTAGCCCGCAAACGGTAGCTGAACCGCACGACATCGCCGATATCTTCCTTGCTCGACTCCCAATGGGAGTGCCACGATTCCGGGCTCTCATAGGCTTGGGAAATTCCGCGGATGGCTTCATCAAGTGTAAAAACACGATGGCCGATTGCCTTGGTTCCCTCAGTATAAACGGGGCCGTTCGCACCCTGTACCATGCGTTTGCCCTGAACAACGACCACCGTTGTCCGTGACTCACCTTCACCAATTTCGGCCCTCAAGTCACCGTTGGCCGTCACCCACTGCTGGTAGGCTTTTCTCTGGCCGGATTCATCCCGGACCCAGCCGGTGGCTCGCACCGATCTCACCCCTTGCAGCGTGCTGACCATGTCGGCAAAAACGAGACTTTCGCGTCCGGGCAAATTCAACAGGATCGAAATCAGCAACACCGCCGCCAGGCCTGCACTCCATGCCCAGCGCGAAGTTGCCCGCCGGCGGGCAATCTTTGGCGACTCCGCTTCCAACTGACCCAGAACCTGCGTGGTCGCTTCGTCGACCAATCCGACTGGTGGTTCCAAACCCTTGATCATTGCCGTAAGTTCGTCTACGCCGGAATTGTCGGCAACATCGCGATTCGTATTTCTAGACATGGAAATGCCTCCCATCGAAGTTCAGCAGGGCTCGGATTTTTTTCATGGCCTTGTGGGTACTGGCCCGCGCCGCATCAGCCGAGCAGCCCAATTGAGAGGCTATCTCGGCGAAAGCCAGATCTTCAAAATGCCGCATGCCGAAGGCCTGGCGTTGCTGATCCGGCAGGTCGGCCACCAACTCGCGTAGGCGGTTTATCATCAGGTGGGCGGTTTGGTGCTCGGATTGGGCCTCTTCTGCCATTTCGCCCATATTTTCGGGATCCGTTCTGCTCTGCTTGCGTTTGGCCTGCAAATGGTCAAAAGCCCGATTGCGGGCGGTCCGGCACAGCCACGCCTTGGGATGACTGATCGTACGTTGCTCGGTTTGGGCCCTGTGATATTCCAAAAACGTGTCCTGATAGATATCGCTGGCATCGTCCCGATCGGGAACCAATCGCCAGATAACGTGCATGACCAAGGGGCCGTACAATTCCAAGGCTGTATTCGTAGGGGGAGCCAAGCAGAACCTCGCTGTTTTCGTTGACCTGAATTTGTTCGCTTTCCCATTAGACCTGCGACTGGTGGTTTCGTGAACCGCCTTTTTTTTCAAGCCGTCCAGTGATAGACTCCGCCTGATCTCAACCCATGGAGCCCAGCATGATTTTCCACCGCACCCCAACCGCCCCACTGCTTACCCGTGAGGATGTGCCCGACCTGCCGCCCGATCTGGTGGATGTCAGCAGCGTCTTCAATCCGGGAGCTGTCCTGGTCGCTGGCCAGACCATTTTATTGTGCCGCGTGCAGACGCGGGGAAGGCGCACCGTCACCTGGCCGGCAGTGAGCAATGATGGTCCCGAGTTCCGCTTCACCCCCCGCCCCGTGGAATTTCTGGGCTTGGCGGATCAGCCACTGACCATCCACCACAACTACGACGCCCGCATCACCGTCTGCGAAGACCAACTCTACGTCGTTACTGCCCTGGACACTGATCTCGGCTGCCGCCTGGCCGTTTGGATTGCTGACGGGCCGCCGGATGACGACTGTGCCGGATTGTCACGCTTGCAACTGGTTTCCTTGACAGGCGAGCACGACACCCGCAACGGCGTGCTCTTTCCGCGCCGCATCGGCGGCCGCTACGCTCTGCTCGAACGTCCCAATACGACCCAGGCCGCGGGCGGCCCCACCAGCGGCAGCGGCGTACGCCTGCTGAGTTCAGACGACCTGCTCACCTGGTCCGATGAAGGCGCCGTTTTTGACGGGCACCCCCACTACTGGGATGAACTGGTGGGCTCAGGCCCGCCGCCCCTTGAAACCGAAGCCGGTTGGTTGCACATTTACCACGGCGTGGCCACCCACTTCCAGAGCGCCAACATCTACCAGGCGGGCGCCATTCTGCTGGACCGCGACGACCCCACACAGGTGCTCGGCCGCACGCGCGACAACATCCTGGAGCCGCGCCTGGACTGGGAAGTGTCCGGACAAGTGCCCAACGTCGTTTTCCCCGCCGGATTGACAATTGCCGGAAATCCAAAAATTGCCGGATCCAGCGCCGCCCTGAACCTGTACTATGGCGCCGCCGACACCGTCATCGGCCACGCCACCACCACCGTCGGCGAACTGCTCGCCGCCTGTCGCTGAACCCAACCAGGGAGTCCCGCCTTGTCCACCGCCCCGCGCAACGCCTACCTCGTGGCCCACACCCACTGGGACCGCGAATGGTACCTGCCCTTCAATCGCTTCCGCGTCAATCTGGTCAGCGTGGTCGACGACATCCTGGACGCCCTGGACAACGACCCGGACGTGCCGCACTTCCTGTTGGACGGCCAAACCGCCGTGCTCGAAGACTACCTCGCGGCCAAGCCCGAAGCCCACGACCGGGTCAACCGCCTGGTGCGCGAAGGTCGGCTCACAGTGGGCCCCTGGTACATCCTGCCGGATGAATTTCTGGTCAGCGGCGAAGCCACGGCGCGCAATTTGTTGTTCGGCCGGCAAACCACGCCGCTGGGCCAACGCCACGCCGTCGGCTACATGCCCGACAGCTTTGGCCACATCGCCCAGATGCCACAAATTCTGCAAATGGCCGGCCTGGACAATTTTGTTTTTACTCGTGGGATGGGCAACGAGGCCGACGACGCCGGTTGGATTTTTCGGTGGCAAGGGCCCGATGGCAGTGAAGTTTTGGCAGTCAACCAGTGCGGGGGTTACGACAATGCCGCCGGGTTGGGGTTGCAGGAGATGTGGCACGGGCACACGCAACGAACAGTTGATCCAGCTCATGCGGTGACGCAGATGAAGGCGCTGTTCGAAAAATTTTCGGCCCGCCCCGGCGACGAGCCGGCGCTGATCAACAACGGCGGCGACCACCTCGGGCCGCAACGCGACACCGGCGCTGTGCTGGCCGCCCTGCGCGAGGCCTTCCCCGACACAACCTTCACGCCCGCCACCCTGGCTGGATTCCTCAAGGCTGCGCGGGCTGAGACGGAAGACGCCGAGCGCCCGCTTTTGACGG
>DAOVTU010000112.1 GCA_030632925.1 Candidatus Krumholzibacteriia bacterium
AGACCTTATGGAAACCACCTCCAGAACTGTTGCTGCGCGGCTAAATTTCGCCTGAGCGAGCTGTATCGGTACGCAGCACAGTAAATTAGGTGTTAGCGGAGCTTCAGTGCTCCAGGTCCCAGGCAGAAATTGAGCAGGATTTGAGCTACCAACTCACAGAATACGCCCACTCACTGGCTGAATTCGGGTCACCTTTACGGTTGCCCTACAGTCAGGCGCATGTGCTGTTGCGGCCGATTCCAGGCACTGAATGGGTCGATGCGGTCGGTTGCTATCCACTTTTTGCCTGCCGGGATGCTGCCGGATTGGCGCGGGATCTGCCTGTTTTGCGGGAAGCCGGGGCTGTGTCCCTGACGCTTGTGACTGACCCGTTGGGCCCATTTGAACCATTGATTTTGGAATCGACTTTCGAGACGGTTGCCCGCCCGTTCAAGGTGCACTATCTGGTGGACTTGACTGGAGACCCTGAACGGTTGGGTTCGGCTCACCACCAGCGCGATGCTCGTCGCAGTGCCCGCTTTGCAGTCTGTGAAGTCTGCGAAAACCCGGCCGACCACCACGAACAGTGGTCCCGGTTGTACGACAACCTCATAGCCCGGCACGGAATTATTGGCGAAGCGAAGTTTTCCCCGGCTGCATTTCGGCAACAACTCCGTTTGCCTGGCGTGCTGCTGGTGAGGGCCGTTGATGTTGAGCGCCAGGTTTTGGGCATGCAAATCTGGTTTGCTGAGGGCAACCGGGGCTGGCATCACTTGGGGGCCTACAGCGACCGCGGTTACCGGGCTGGCGTATCGTACGGTTTAACGGCTTGCGCATTGAAGGAGCTTGCTGCTGATGGCGTTCAGGTGGCAAACCTCGGCGGCGGGACGGGCCTCAACACCGATACCCAAGATGGTTTGAGCCGTTTCAAACAAGGTTGGTCCACCCATACAGCCGAATCCTGGCTGTGCGGTGCGATTCTCAACCCCAGCGCCTACGCACAATTGGCCGGCAGCCGCCGGACCGATTATTTCCCAGCCTACCGCGACCCCAGTGCCGTTGAAAACATCCTTGTTTCAGGAGGATCTCCGTGTCTATGCTGATTGAAGCACTGCCCCAACTGGCTCTCTTTGGTGCCGAACCGACTTTTACCGAACCCAGACACGTGGGGGCCCCAAACCTGGGCAACCGCGCGGCGCTGATGACACGTATCGAGTCCATCCTGGACAATCGGCGACTCAGCAACCGCGGGCCTTTGGTTCGAGAGTTCGAAGATCGTGTGGCGGACATCGCGGGCGTGAAGCACTGCATTGCCATGTGCAACGGAACAGTGGCCCTGGAAATCGGAGCCCGTGCCCTCGGCTTGACCGGTGAAGTCATCGTGCCGGCATTTACGTTTGTCGCAACGGTGCACGCATTGAAGTGGCAGGGATTGCAGCCGGTTTTTTGCGACATTGATCCGGCGACCCACAGCCTGGATCCGGCCCGGGTGGAAGCACTGATAACACCACGCACATCTGGCATTCTGGCGGTGCACCTGTGGGGGCGCCCGGCGGCTGTGGAACGCCTGCAGGAAATCGCCGATCGACATGACCTGAAACTCATGTTCGATGCAGCCCACGCTTTTGGCAGTGCCATCGACGGTCGTCCGCTCGGTGGTTGCGGCGACCTGGAAATCTTCAGTTTTCACGCCACGAAGTTTTTGAATACGGCCGAAGGTGGCGCTGTGGTGACCAACGACGACGAGTTGGCCGAACGGGTGCGGCTGATGCAGAACTTCGGTTTCGTGGGCAATGACCAGGTGGCGGCCCTGGGAATCAACGGCAAAATGAATGAGTTGTCGGCTGCCATGGGCCTGACTTCTCTGGAGAGCATGGACGAATTCCTGGCCGTTGCCCGGCGCAATCATCGCGCCTGGCAACAGGAAATCGCCGGTATCGATGGCCTGGAAATGAAAACCTGGGGACCGGGTGTGGCCACAAATCAGCAGTATATCGTGGTCGAGGTCGATGCGGAACGTACAGGCCTGAGCCGTGATCATCTGGTCACCACTCTGCACGCTGAAAACGTACTAGCCCGCCGCTATTTTTATCCCGGCTGCCACAACATGGAACCGTATCGGTCCGAACCTCCCATTGGTGGATATTTCCTACCGCATACCGAGGCATTGTGTGGGCGGGTCATGGTTCTGCCGACGGGCACAGCGGTCAGCCTGGACGACATCGGGCGAATGGGCCCATTGATCCGCGAGATCGTGGCCCAGGGAGCCGAAATTCAAGACCATTTCGAAATGGTTCAGAAGGAACAATCAAAATGATACGTGTCCCCAATACCGAATTTTCTCTGCTGGTGACACCCGACGGACGTCCCGGTTGTGCGCGAATCGAACTGGGTGCGGCCGAGGCCGGTCAGGCCGCCATACCTTTGTCAAAATCGTCGCCTGTTGGTGCTGGTCCCTTACAAGCCATCAGTTTGCACGGTCAGGGCCTCGGTTCGCTGAGTGAAGTTGAACGTTGGCAACTGTTGCGGCACTGTCGCCACCTGTTGGTGCCCGGAGGTCATTTGAATATGCCGGTGGGCACTGGTGTCAATGAGTTCCCCCGCGGTGTCTTGAACGACCTCGTCTGGCTTTCCGGATTCGAAAGCTGGGTGGATTTCGTCGCTGGATGTGCGGTACTGACCAAACCCAGGCGTGAGGTTACAACCGATTCGCTTGTTAGCATCGTCATGCCCGCCTACAAGGATGAATTCTTTACCGAAGCTCTTGCCAGTGCGCAGGCGCAAACCTGGCCCCATTGTGAAATAGTGGTGTGTGACGATGGCCCTGGTGAGCGCATAGGACAGATCGCCCGAGCGAGTGAGGGGCCCCATCCGGTGCGCTACTTTCGCAACCCGAAAAACCTGGGCGGGTGGGCCAATTATGTGCGGTGTTTCGAACTGGCACGGGGGCGGTACATCAAATTTCTCAATGATGACGATCTGTTGCATCGGGAGTGCGTGACCCGCATGGCCACGGTCCTGGACGAACGTCCGGCCGTGACCTTGGTGACCGGTTACCGCGAACTCATCGACGAGGCAGGTCGATTGTTGCCCGATGAAGCCTGGAATGTTCCTTTGGCCAGTGTTGATATCGGAGTCCCGGGCGATGCGCTGATTGGCCTGGCGCTGACCAAGGGTGTCAATCAGATCGGCGAACCCACGACGGCCATGTTCCGCCGAGCCGATTTGGCAGACAATCAACCTCACCTGATGAGTTATGCGGGCCAACCAATTCCGCGCAACGGAGACATGACCATGTGGGCAAGCCTGTTGAGCAGGGGCGATGCTGTCTATCTGAGCGATGCGATGAGTTCGTTCCGCCAGCACGGCACCCAGGTGCAGAAGGATCCCGCTTATCAAAGCGAGGGCATGGCTGCCTGGTTTACTCTGCGCAAAGCGGCAGTACGAACGGGTTTGCCAGAGAAGGTATCGAGTTTGGGACCGATGCTGTTCAATTTGCTCGAAAGCCGCAATGTGGCGGCCGGGGAAAAACTGTTTAGCACGGGGGACGCCCGAAGTGCGCTGTCGGTTTTCGCTGTGGCTCTGCACCAGTCACCGGTCAACGTGCGGGCGCGCGGGAATCTGGCTTGTGCCGCCTGGGAGTTGGGCCAGTACCAGCAGGCTCTGATCGAAGGTGTGCTGGCTCATTGTTGTGACCCCGATGACGAAAACATTGCCATGAACCTGCAGGACATGATGGCGTTGGATTTATAAGAGGACCTGATTGCGGGTGGATCCAGCGGCAACAGTCAGCGGGCTTACCGATACGCCTGCCAAGCCCGATGCACGGCTGCTTGTTCAGCCTCGTCGAGACGGATCTGGCGATTGGCGGCGAAGGACTCGGACCCATCGTAGGCCCTCGCCAGGGGACATCCCTGTCCAGCCATCATCTTTTGAATTTCCTCGTAAACGTGTAACGGGTTTGAGCACAAGTCCTCGTAGGCCACGGTCAGTTGGCGCTCGGGTGCGATTCGGGCCAACCCTTCGATCACGGCCGATTCCGTATGGTGAATTTGCCCGGCGACCTGTTCGGCCGGTGCCAGATCTTTGAGCTGGTCATATTGCGGTGGCCGGAAGCTGTACCAGGTCTCGGCTGCACCGTGGAACTCCCGACGCGCTTCGAGCAACGACTGCGTATTCATGAACTGATCTCGCGTGATGTGAATAAAGACACTGCCAGGTACGGCTTCAGCCAACCAGGGCAGGTTCCAGTTCATGATCAGGGCTTTCATCGCCAGCGGCTTGCGAGTGACGGCCTGCCAGGCGGCGAGTTCGGCTTGCAATCGTGGCCGGTCAATTTGCGCCAGTTGATCCTCGCACAGGAAGTGGGTGTCTGCCTCGGGCAAGAATCGCCGCCACCAATACCAAAATTCATTCGGCGCCAGCAACCCGTGGGTTTTGCCCAAGCGTGAAACGAAGGGATCCGGATTGCTTGATCGGTCCAGGGTCAACTCGCCCTGAAAATCGTAATCCGGATTGGTGAGCATCTGTTGTACACGTTCGCCCACCCATGGTGCCGCATAGAAACGGCTGATGAAATTTGTCGGCCAGGAAAACTGCCCCAGGCTGCTGAGCCATTGCAGTGCGAGGGTCGTGCCGCTGCGGGCGCATCCGACCAGAAAAATTGTAGGCAGGTCGGGCGCAGTGCCAAGAGCCAGGGACTTGTCGCCAAGCTGGCTCAGGTCAGCATTCAGGTGTCCGAGCAGGTCCTCCAGATTGTGGTTGCGTTGATGCTGGGTCGTACGATTGGCAGTATTCATGAAACCACCAGCCTGACTCGGTTTCTGGCCAGATGTTCGAGCACAACGTGAGTAATCCGGTCCATGTCCTGGGCATTGTAGCGTTGGTCGATGGGCAAGGCGGTCAGGTTTCGGGCCAGATTTCGAGCCTGACTGCCGCACTCGGGCCTTTGCAGGCAGTCCGGCCAATATGAGGCTGCAAAAATATCATGGCGGTGCAGTTCTGCCCGCAAATCCTCCGCCTCGTTGACGAAGGGATAGACCAGGGGAACGCCGTCCTGACCATGGTAAACTGCGACCTTGAGTTGGTTCTCCGCTCCCAGTTTCTCGTTCAGCAATCGGTAGTTTTCGCGCCGTTGCCAGGCTGCTGCGGCATAGTCCACGGTTGCGAGCAACGTCTGAGTCAAAGGGCTCATGAAACGCACGGGCAAATCCGCAAAAATTTTCTCGTGGTCCTGGAAAGCGGCGTATCCGGCCCGGGCTCCCTGCTGGGTACGCAAGAGCATGTGTTTCATACGTGCTTGGGAATTGTCGTTCGACCAGTTGCCGGCCGCGATGCCAACAACGTAGCCACCGTCGGGCACCCCAAAGAATTTGCGCGGTGAGTAGATGCTGATCACGCCGTCGAGGGGGGAAGCGTAAAAGGCCTGGCAGTTGTCGACGATCAGTCGGTCGGTCTGGTGGGCCGCGTCGGACATGGCGGTGTCCATCAGGCCAAAATAATTGACGCTGAGCCACATTTCATCCTTGGCGCAGGTGATGTCGACGGCGGGTTGAAGTTGGTCGTCAAGGCGGTAAAAAACGGGTTCGACGCCTACGGCCCGCACTGCTTGCACGGCGGAATCGCAGATATAATCTGGAATGTGTATCCGTTTGGCGCCACTGGCCATTAGGGTAGCACGCAGTCCGTTGCGGCCGCTGTTGAGCCGCACGGCGTTGGGGCCCAGATGAGGAGCGTTGGAGCCGGGTTTGTCAGAACCAGGCTGGCCAGTGCCAGGCTCCAATTCGAAATAGCCTCCGATTGTACGGGTCGGGCTACGCATTTGGGGCTTTCAATGTGTCGTATTCTGGGGCACCGGGGGTCAGGAATCCGGCAGTGGAGATGATATACCGGTGTTTGGGTAAACCCAAGCCGGGTGTTGCGGTGGGCCTTGGGAGCCGGCGGGGCCTGGGCCTAATGGGGCTGGCGGGTGCCCCCTCGTTGCATCTAAAATTAGTAATATTACAGACTTGCATGACAATCCCAGGTTGTCGCGCCCTTGGAGGGACGGGACTGTGGTGGTTTTTAGTGCTTGTCGTGCCCTTCGCAGGGGCCTTTTCCAACTCCAGATATGCAACCTCCACGCCAAGCCATGGGACCAGTGCCTCTGAAATTGTGTCCACCCCCAAAATGCTCCTAAAGTTGCGAGATAAATTGGCTATTGAGATACATATATGACTAATTGGAAGGGAAATCAGAGGCATTTTCCACCGGACACAATTTCGGAGGCACAACCCATGAGTCTACGGCGTATTGTATCGTTGACCCTGTTTATGGCCATCGCCCTCATGCTCACCACCAGCATCATCCTCTTCATCGTCCCCCAGGGCCGCATCGCCTATTGGGGCGACTGGCAACTCTGGGGTCTGAGCAAAACCCACTGGGGAAACCTGCACACCAACGCCGGTTTCCTGATGCTCATCGCGGCCTCCTTGCACGTCTACTACAACTGGCGGCCGATCACGAGCTACATGAAAAACAAGGCGCGCGAAGTCCGGGTCTTCACACCCAACTTCAACGCCGCCCTGGCCGTGACAGCTTTTGTGGCGGTCTTTACGCTGATGGAATTGCCACCGCTGTCCTTGATCCAGACCATGGGTGATACCATCAAGGACAACGGCGCCGAGAAGATGGGTGAGCCGCCCTACGGTCATGCCGAAGAATCCGGGCTGCGCATTTTCCTGCGCAATGTTGGGCTGGATTCCGAAGTGGCCCAAACGAATATGGCTGCGGCCGGCATCGAGGTTGATGACCCCAACATGGTCATGGCCGATCTGGCCCATGCCAACGGGATGTCGCCCCAGGCGCTGTACGAAATCATGCGGGGCCCCGAAGACCAGCGCTCAACCGAGGCCAAAGCCATCCCGACCACGATGCCCACGGGTTCGGGTCGCCTGACTCTGGAAGGGTTCTGCGATCAGTACAATCGGGATCTGGGCGAAGCGGTGAAGATTCTGGAAGCAGTAGGCTTGCAGGTGGATCCGCAGTTGTCGCTGAAGGACATTGCGGCCGACAATGAAGTCGAGGCCCTTGATCTACTCGATCATCTGCGAGAGGGTTTCGGCGAGTAGCGGGGGAACCGGCTACTGTTCCCGCTTGATCGTATTGACCATCTGGTCGAGTTGCTGCAGAAAAAGCGAGCGGTCCTTCTGTGCAAACGGAGGCGGGCCACCCATCATGATGCCCTGGTCGCGCAGTTGAGCCAACAGCTGCCGCGTGGCCAGGGCTTCTGTCACATTATCAGGCGTGAAGGCCCGCCCCTTGTGGCCCAGCACGCGGGCTTCGTTGTCCAGGCAGCGGGCCGCCAGCGGGATGTCGCCTGTGATCACGATGTCGTCTTTGCCCGCCTGCTCGGCGATCCAATCGTCGGCCTCGTCCAGTCCCTTGTCCACGACCACCAGCTTGATCCAGTCGCCGCTCGGAATGCGCATGAAGCTGTTGGCCACCAGGGTGACTTGCAGACCATAGCGCTGGGCGACCTTGTAGGTTTCGTCCTTGACGGGGCAGGCATCGGCATCGATGTAGATGTGAAGCATGAAATTTGCTCTTTATGGTCCAGACTGTGGTCCAGACTGTGGTCCAGACGGGAATCCGGCGGGATCAGGACTCTTCTTCAGTCTCGTCCTCGTCCTCGTCATCAACGATTTTCATGCCGTTCTCATCGTAGCCTTCGGGCATGGTTTCTACCACGTTGCCAAATTCATCGATGGTGATGATAGGCTCGACAACTTCGATTTCACCGGCCTCGATGGCGGCCTTGCGATCAAGCTTTGCTTGACGCTTGGCTTCTTTTTTCTTTTTCTTTTCCAGTTCCTTGCGGCGCTTCTCGAAGGAGAATTGCGATCGTGCCATGAGCTTCGTCTTTCGTCGGGCAAACTAGTTGCGGGTCGCAGTCTTACTGTGCGCAGTATTCTTGCGACGCG
>DAOVTU010000646.1 GCA_030632925.1 Candidatus Krumholzibacteriia bacterium
ATGGTAAAAGACCTGCTGACGGCCGTCGGCCAGGAACTCGCCACCGAAGTAGTTGCCCAGAACCTCGGGGCTGGCCGCCAACTCGGTCAGCTGGCCGGACAGTGCCAGCCAGGTGTAGTGGATGGTCCAACCGGCGACCACGCTGTAGTAGGAGAGGATCGTAAACCCGGCCAGGACACCCAAAAATCCGACTCCCTGCCAGAGCTTGCCGCCGGGTTTGTCGCCGCCCATGACCCGAAAGGCGCCCACAGGGCTGAGTTGGGTTTTACGGCCGATGAGGATCTCGGCCATCATGATCGGCACGCCCACCAGGGCGATGCACGCGATGTAGACCAGTACGAAGGCGCCGCCGTTGTTTTCGTGGGTGATGTAGGGGAACTTCCAGAGGTTGCCCAGGCCGATGGCGCTGCCGGTGGCCGCCAGGATAAAGCCCATCCGGCCGCTCCACTGTCCGCGGGATTCTGACATTTGAGATCCTTCTTTATCTGGATAAATCCGGAATTTCCGGGTGGTGGTTTGATGCAGCGGGCATCATAGAGCAAATCGGGGGGAAAAACCAGAGGGATCCGGTGGGGCGCAGGTGGTGGACGCGCATAGGATTGGGATACAAAAAAGGACCCGATAAATCGGATCCTTTTCTGAGATTTGGTAGCGGGGACAGGATTTGAACCTGTGACCTTTGGGTTATGAGCCCAACGAGCTACCAGACTGCTCCACCCCGCATCCATTTCGATTTTCGTGACCCGCCCTGCGGCAGGACGGGGAATATAGATAGTGCCATGGGGACTGTCAAGAAAGCCGGAGAAAGAATATCCGGGTCCTCTTCCTGTGCGCAGTGGATCGTAGCGGTGGGGGTTGAGATTTAGCCGCATGTTCAACAGTGACAACGTCTGGCGGAGAATTGTGAAATTTTGAACAGATCATTTCACCAATGCCCATCAATGCACTATATTATGAATCTGAATCGAAGACCCGTGTGCGGATCAAATGTCCGTCGAACAGATGACCATTGATCCGAACAGAGGCTCAGGGTATGAAAAACTGGCGCAAGATCCATATGTACAGCTTCGGCTATTTCAAAGCCGTCGGCCTGTTTGTGGGCGTGTGCATGTTTTTCATCTCGATCACCGGCTTTTTGCTGAACCATCGCCATGATTTTCGCTGGATGGACACCACCCGGGTCACCACGAAAATCCTGCCGCCGGCTTATCAGCAACGGCTGGACGAGGTCCGGGAATCCCAGGGCTTGGCTGACTTGTTTCCGGATGAGGCGCACAGCGTGCCTTTGAACTGGTTGGTCACCGACTTCCACACGGGTGAGATTCTGGGCAAATGGGGGCCCTGGTTCTATGACCTGATCGCCGCCAGTTTCACGATTTTATCGGTCACCGGCATAGTCATGTACTTCAAGATCCGGCGCCGCGCGCGCTTCTGATCGGAAGAAAAAGGGGAGAGAAAACATGAAGAGCATCAACTTGAAAACCATCATGCTGGCCACGGTGCTGGTGAGTTTGGTCGCCACACTGGGGCTGGCCGCCGAGACAAAGACCACCGTCTACACCGTTGAGACCATGGCTGCCGATGTGGGTACTATCCAGGGTGAAGTGATCACCGTCGAAGGTACCATCGTGGGCGCCTGCAAGAGTGGCTGCAAGATGTGGATCGCCGACGGCAACTACGAAGAGGGCAAACTGTTCACCCTGGTGCGGGCCAAGGACGACGCCTTCACGTTCGATACCAAGAAGAACGGCAAGAAAGTCCAGATGACAGGTTTTGTCGTCGCCAAGTACAAGGACTTCTGCGGTGACAAGGCCGAAGAAAAGAACGCCGAGCACACCGAGACCAAGGAAGTGGCCGACAGTTGCGACGCACCGGTGAAGGTCGAGACCGCCACCAAGGGCGAGCTGGAAGAGATGACCTTCTTCGCCACGACGGTGAAGTACGTCGACTAGATTCGGATCGCGAAAATCAAAGGGCCGCCCGAGTTGTCGGGCGGCCCTTTTTTATTCAAGGCAATTGTCCCGTTCAATGTTCCAACCGTTCAGTCAGATTCGGGCGGTGGCAAAACCATCAACACTTCTTCTTCGGGCCGGCGCATGTTGTGCTTTTCGCGGGCCAGTTTTTCCAGGGCCTCGGGATCGTCAGCTAGGGCCCCGAGCTGGTGGTCCATCTGCTGATTGCCCGCTTCGAGTTGGGCCACTTCGTGTTGCAGCTCCGCCTCGCGTCCCTGCAGGTTGAAAAAGGCAAATATGCCGTTTTCCCCGAACTGGACCAGGGCCACCAGGGCCAGCAGACCCAGTCCCGCCAGTACAAAAAGGGAGCGCTGCGCCAGGGCATTGCCCTGTTGCTGGTTTCCCCGCACAAATCCGTCTTTGGCTGCCGGTTTGTTGGTGCTCATTTGAAGCTGGTTCCTTCCTTGCTTCAATCGGTGAATGATGTCCTAGCTCAGGTTGTAGAAACAACGCCGGCCGGGATAGTACGCCAGATCGTCCAGCTCTTCCTCGATGCGCAGCAACTGGTTGTACTTGGCAATGCGGTCGCTGCGGCACAGGGAGCCGGTCTTGATCTGACCGGCATTGGTGGCCACGGCCAGGTCAGCGATGGTGTAATCTGCGGTCTCGCCGCTGCGGTGGCTGATCAC
>DAOVTU010000677.1 GCA_030632925.1 Candidatus Krumholzibacteriia bacterium
GCCCCCATGGCCAACATCGGCCTCGGTTTCACCGGCGCCGCCTATGTGATTTACGGTGGTCCCGGCGGGCCCAGTACCAATCTGTCCAACGCCACGGCTTTCAGTGGTGAAATTGCCGACGACCGTTTCGGCTGGTCTGTCACCGACGCCGGCAATTTCCTGGGTGGCAACGAAGCCAGCGTGGCCGTGGGTGCACCCCTGGCCAATACCCACGGCGGCACCGACGCCGGTGCGGTCTATGTTTTTGAGGGCAAGCTGGGCGGCGCCACGCCCGATACGACCATCGATTTTGTGGCCGGCATTGGCACCACTTCCGAGCCCTTCAGCCAGTTCGGCTTCGCTGTGCGCGGAGTCGGTCGCCTGGACACCGATACCTACGATGACCTGGCTGTGGGTGCTCCCTACAGCAACGCTGCGGGCGCTACGGCGGGCCGCGTGGAATTCTTCTATGGCGACCCGAGCCCCTCTGTCGTCGCTGCACGCGCCGTCAATGGCCAGGCTGCCACCGACAATTTTGGTTACTCTTTGGACCGGGCCGGCGACATTGCCGGCTCCAGTGCCGACGACGTGCTGATCGGTGCGCCCTTCCGCGATGCCGGTGGTACCGATGCCGGCGGGGCTTACATCTACGAAGGCGGCTCCACGGCCACCAGTGCGAGCAGCCTTCAGATTTTGGACAGCGGCGCCCTGAATCCTCCCGGAGAAAACTTCGGCTGGGCGGTGGCTTCGGCCGGCGATTTTGACGGCGATGGCCTACCGGACTACGCCGTTTCGGCCGTCAAGGGTCGCAACCCCTTCACCAACGCTTCCTCAGGCGTCGTAACTTTGTTTCACAGCTCCGGTGGCCCCGTGGCGGCCCTGGTGCGCGACTGGAAAACCCATTGGTTGGCTGGCAACCAGGTTGATCTGGCCTTCACCTTCTCGGTCCCTGCCGACCGCTTCGTGGACCTCCAATTGACCCGCCAACTGCGCGACGAAAATGGTTTTCTGCGCGGCGAACAGTTGGTCTGGTCAGGCCCGGCGGTATTGGAAGATGACGGCACCGCCAATACCATGACCCGTCGCGGCGAAGGCTTCGGCTATCGGGACGACACCTCGACGGTCCAAGGCACCAACCTGGAAATCAGCTACGCTCTGACTGCCGTGACCGATACCGGCGAGAACCTGCGCCTGGACAATCTGGCCGGCCCGGGCGTACAGCCCGCGGTCGTCGCCGTGACCCTGGCCATGGACCCCGTCTGGCCCAACCCGGCCAACCCCGCAGTTACGGTTCGTTTCCGAGCTGCGAACGGCGAGATGGCCACGGTGCAGGTCCTGGATGTGCGCGGCCATGTCGTGCGTGAACTGCACCAGTCTGCTGGCCTGGGCGATTGGCAGAACATCATCTGGAACGGCCTGACTGACGAAGGCCGCGCCGCCGCTTCGGGCGTGTACCTGATCCGCCTGAAATCCGGCGGAGAGTTGCGCACCCAGCGCGTGGTCCTGGCGCGATGAGCCTGGACCGGATCGAACTTCACACCCATCTGGAAGGATCAGTCACCCCCGGGCGGCTGATCCTTCTTTCTGAAAAATACGGCCAACCCAACCTGCCGGCCGCCTGCCTGACAGCCGATGGCACGCAGTACCAATTCGACGGTTTTCTGGGTTTCCTTGACCTGTACAAGAACGCCACGACAGTCATGCGCGAGCCATCCGACTTTCACGCCATGGCTTTGGACCTGGGCAGGCAATTGGCGGCCGACAATGTTGGCTATGCCGAAGTGTCGGTGTCCTACGTGGTGATGTTGATGCGGGAATTGGATCCATTGCCGGTGCAAAGGGCGTTGCACGAGGCAGCGTCCGAAGTGGCTGAAACCCTGGGCGTACAGATGCGTTGGCTACCCGATGCGGTGCGCCAGATGGACGAGAAATGGGCCTGGCAGGCCTGGGAGAAAGCGGCCACCGCGGGCCGCGACCTGGGCGTGGTGGGCTTCGGTCTCGGTGGAGATGAGGCCAAGGGCCCGGCGCGGAAGTTCAGCAAACTTTTTGCCGAAGTGAAGTCTGAAGGATTTGGGATTTCGATTCATGCTGGCGAGTTGCCGTCCATGGGGCCGCGGGCCAGTGCATCTATTCGCGAAGCGGTGGAGGAATGCGGGGCCGATCGCATCGGCCATGGTCTGGCCGCCGCGACAGACCCGTTGTTGTTGGCGACGCTGGCGGCCCGGGAAATCTTTGTGGAGTTGTGTCCGGGGTCGAACCTGTTGACACGCGGCGTGAAATCTTTCGCTGATTTTCCGCTGGAGGCGTTTCTTGAAGCCGGCGTGCCCTGTGGGCTGAACACCGACGACCGCACCATGTTTGACCTGACGTTGAACCGTGAATACGAACAGGCGGGGGAGTTACTGGGCCTGTCCGACGAGGTCGCCAAGGCGATGCAAAAGGCGGCCACCAAAGCGGCCTTCTGCGATCTGTCACTGTAATTTAGTCGTCGCCCAGCATGCTTTGCAGTCGCTCGATTTCGGGCTGGATCATTTCGTCATCCAGGCGCGGATA
>DAOVTU010000042.1 GCA_030632925.1 Candidatus Krumholzibacteriia bacterium
CAAACTGTTGGCGGCACTGGGCAAGGGCGACCTGGATTTCCTGTCTACGGACCACTGCGAATTCTGCCTGCGCGACAAGGCCCAGGCCGCAGCCGGCGGTTTCCACGAAGTGCCCAACGGCTGCGGCGGCGTGGGCGAACGCCTGGTGCTCAGTCATTCATTGGCCGTCAAAACAGGCCAACTCAGCCTGGCCCGCTGGCAGGATGTGATCTGCGCCCGCCCGGCCGAACTGATGGGCCTCAAGGGCCGTAAAGGCCGCCTCGCTGAAGGCCACGACGCCGACATCGTGCTCTTTGACCCCACACCGGAGTACCGCTGGGAACCTCTGGGTCCCAGCGACCGCGTGGGCTCCATCTGGGCCGGCACGCCGGTCCAGGGCCAGGTCACGGATGTTTGGCTGCGCGGCGCCCGTGTTGTCGCTGGTGCCCGGCTTGTGCAAGACCAACCCGGCGGGATGTTCCTGCCGCGTAAATTTTAGACCGTACGCAACTTTTACAAAGAGCAACAAAGGACCACCATGGCCGAGTCGCCCCGCAAAATCTCGCCTGCCCAACTGGCTGGCCGCTATGAACGCATCCACACCCAACTGAGCGAACAGCTCAAGACCGGCCCCAAGCGCACCGCCGATCCCATCGCGCGCATGGCCACCATCTGTGCCTTGATGCACGCCAAGATGCCCCATTTTTTCTGGACGGGATTTTACCGCCTGGTTGATGGCGATTTGGTGGTCGGCCCCTACCAGGGTCCCTTGGCCTGTGCCCTTTTGCCCGCGCCCGATGGTGTCTGTTGGAAAGGTATCAAAAGCCACCAGACCGTCATCGTGCCCGACGTGCACGCCTTCCCTGGCCACGTGGCCTGCGACGAACGCTCCCAGAGCGAAATCGTGGTGCCGGTGCGCGGGCCCGGCGGCGATATCGTCGCGGTGTTGGATGTGGATTCGGATCAGCCGGATTCGTTTGCGGAAGTGGACCAGGCAGGCCTGGAAAAGATCGTCGCCTTGATTACCGATGGTGAGTTGATTTAACGTTTTTCACCGGGCAAAGGGAACCAACGCAACGGCTCCAGCTCAGATGACAACACAGCCACCGGCGCCCCCGTACCAATAGTTTCGCCCGCATTTTCCTGCAGCGTCTGCCACTCGACCACCAATTCTTCGGCCCGCGCCAGATATTCCGCGAACGCGCTCTCAGGCTCAGTCAAATGCTGGGAGCGGTACTGCATCCGGCCCGAACAGTAGGCGATATCGCCCAGGCGCAAACTGGTGCCCCGCTCAGCGTTGCGATGCCGCCAAATGCCCGTCTCGGCCTCAAAATCGTAGTGCGGCAAAAAGCGCCAACCTTCGCGGGCAATGAAATCCACGGCCTTGATGATCAATCCAAACACTTCTTCGGAAATGAAGTAGTTGAAATTCACCCGCACCCAACCCGGCTTGATGCCTTCACTGCCCGCATCAATGGCCTCGTGGTATTTCATGCTGCGCGCCAGATCAATGCCCAACAACCGGTGCCCATAGGGCCCCGCACAGGAACATCCCCCACGGGCCTGGATGCCAAACAGATCGTTCAACAACGCCACCACAAAATTGTGGTGCAGAATGCGTTCGCCACTGCGGATCACAAAGGACACAATGGACAACCGCTGCGCCTTCGTATTGCCCAGCACTTGAATATTGGCATTGTCCGACCAGGCCTCGATGGCCCGGTCCACAAAACCCTGTTCCAGGGCCTCGATGTTGTCTTCACCCACGGCGCGTTTCAGGTGAAACACCAATCCGGCCCGGATGGCTTCGATGATCGCCGGCGTGCCGCCTTCTTCCCGATGCGCGATGTCTGCGAGGTACGTGTGTTTATCAGGGCTCACGTACGAAACCGTGCCGCCACCCGGCACCGTCGGCACCGTATTGGTGATCAGCCTGCGCTTGACCACCAGTACACCAGGCGTGCCCGGCCCCCCGATGAATTTGTGGGGCGAGATGAAGATGGCGTCCTTGTAGGTCAGCCCCTGGTGGGCCCCATCGCCATCGGGCAGGTTCATGTCCATTTTCACGTAGGGCGCTGCTGCCGCAAAATCCCAGAACGCGAGGGCGTCGTGGCTGTGCAACAGGCGCGAAAGGCCTGCGGTGTCCGAGACTATACCCGTCACGTTACTGGCCGCCGAGAAACTGCCGATTTTCAGGGGTCGGTTGGCGAAGTTGACCAACTCGCGCTCAAGGTGATCCATGTCGATGCGCCCATCGGAATCTTCGGGAATCATCACCACATCGGCGATGGATTCGCGCCAGGGCAGCTCGTTGGAATGGTGTTCGTAGGGCCCGATAAAAACCACCGGACGTTCGTCGGCCGGAATATGATCCGACAATCCGTATTTCAATTCCAGATCCCGCGGCAGGCGCAGGTTCAGGATATCGATCAGTTTGTTGATGGCGCCGGTCGCGCCCGAGCCGCAGAAGATGACCACGTCATCTTCGTTGCCACCCACCGATTCGAGAATGATTTGCCGGGCGTCTTCCCTGAAACGGGTGGTTTGCAGGCCGGTGCGCGAAGTTTCGGTATGGGTATTGGCGTAGAGCGGCAGCACTTCTTCGGCGATGTAGTTCTCGATGAATTCCAGGGAGCGCCCACTGGCGGTGTAGTCGGCGTAGGTCATGCGGCGAAAACCGTACGGCCCGTTCAGGGCGCGGTCATCCCCGATGATCGCATCGCGGATCGTCTCGATCAAATGCTGCACGTTGGCTTCCATGGTCTGCTCCGGAAAATGCGGGTCATCGGGCCGGGAACGCTTACCCGGTCTTCTTGCCGGCCAATCATAACCCCTTCACAGGCGAAACGAAACCGTGATCGACCCGAAGTGGTTGGCCTGGTCCTGCAGCTCAAATTCCTTGGTCCGGTTCACGTAGACCACGCCCACCCGCACGCCGAGGGCCGAAACGGCGAACCCGCCCAGAAAATCGGCCACCAACAGGTTCTTTTCGACCCGATGGCTGTCGCGCAACGTGTTGCCGTCCAAAAAGATATTCTGCAATACGGCCCGGCCATCCAAACCCAGAAACACGTACCACCCAAAGCGTGGATCCGGTGCAAAATAGCCCGATCCCGGCGGTGCCGGCTGAATACGCGGCGGTCCGAAATCCCGGTCCAACCCCTGTCCCAGGCGTAAGGTTCCACCCACGCCACCGTAAGTCAGGACATTGCCCAGTGCCGCGCCCGCGTGAGGCGAAAAGTCCGCTTCCAGGCCCAAACTGCCCAGCAGCGGCAGGTGATCCAGATTGTGCAGGTTCCGCCACTTCTGCTCCACCACCAGCATGACCGCCAATTCGTTGCCGATCTGATTGTCCCAACCCTGGGGCTCGGGCGAATCGATCAGCCGGTGCACCCATTTCTGCATGTCCTCACCCAGCGCCGCCGGCCCGACCATGCCCACCGACAGCTCGAACACCCGCATGGAATTGTCCCGGCACCCCACCAGGCCCAGATCCGCGTGCAACCATCCGGCGTAGGGACGGTCATCGTCGATCAGGTCGCTGCGCGAAAGGTCCTCCGGGGTGTACAGGTTCTGGCCCAGCGCCCAGTGCGCACGCAGGACAACCTCAGGCGATGAGAAAAGATGATCACGGGACCACTCGTCGAGCCAGCCCCACACCCGATTTTCAGCAGTCTGGTATGAGACCTGCAAGCCATTGGTGTAGTGGCGATCCGACTCGTCGGTGCCCAGGATGTCGTTTTCGAAATGGAAAATGAACGAGCCTCTGGGCGCCGTTTCTTCAGCCCCCACGGATATTGGCAGGCCCATTGCCGCCAACAACAGGATCATCCCAAAACACTCAGCAATCTTTCCCAATGAGAGGGTCCCTTCGACCGGATATATCGCCATCATTAATCTGAAGCCTACCAACATCCCCTGGCAATCGGTACTGATCTTTTCCGGCCCACGCCGTGCCGAACAAAAAAAGGGGCGACCGATGGCCGCCCCTCTCCGTTCGAGAATCGAACTTACTTCAGCATGATCATCTTCCGCGTCTCGTTGAAGCCAGGAGCTTCCAGGCGGTAGAAGTACACACCACTGGGGCTGTTTTCAGCATTCCAGGTAAAGGCGTGCAGACCAGGACCGTAGGTGCCGCTGGCCAGACTCTTGACCAACTCGCCCTTCACGTTGTAGATCGCCAGACGCACTTCGCCTTCGGCCGCGAGGCTGAAGGAAATTTCCGTCATGGGATTGAACGGGTTGGGATAGTTCTGACCCAGAGCGGTCATCGCAACCATGCGGTCGTTGTTGGCGCCATAGACGTCGCCACCCTCGCAGGACTCGGTCACCAGGTTGGCAGCCGAATCGTAGGTCAGCGTGGCGTGGGTCACGTCAGTCACCGTGAAGCAGAACTGGGTCACGCCATCGCCCTTGCGACCGGTCACCAGGGTGACCGTACCGTCGGTACCCGTCACGCCCGAAACCGTACCGGAGATATCGGCGGAGTAGGTGGCCGTAACGGTAGCACCAGCAGCAGCGGCGCCACTGTCGTCCAGAACCGTCACGTCACAGTATCCGTAGTACTTCCGGCCACTGATGACCTTATACACGTTCATGTCCGACACGTACATCGTATCGCCACCAACGGTGGGCTCGGTCACGGTGATGTAGTCGGCCTTGGTCACAGAGTCGCTGCCAAAGTCATTGGTCACGGTCAAGGAAACCGTGTACACACCAACAGCATTGTAGGTGTAGCTGGGGTTCTGCGCGGTGGAGGTGCCACCGTCACCGAAGGTCCAGCTCCAGGTCGTCGGTGCGTTGCTCGACTGGTCAGCAAAGGTCACCAACAGGGCCACATCGCCACTGGTGGGCGAACCGGCAAAGGCCGCTACCGGAGGATTCTCCACCGGGCCGCCGCCGCCAGCGACAGCCGCAGCCGCGTCGACCATGCCATAACCCGAGTAGCGATCCCAACCGGCACCGGACTCGACGTTGACGATGTCTTCAGCGGTGGCCATCATCTGAGCACGAACTTCGTCCGGAGTGTAGTCCGGGAAGGCCGACTTGATCAGGGCCGCTACGCCAGCCGCATAGGGCGTCGCGCAGGAAGTGCCGTTGAAGAACATGTCGTAGTTTCCCGCGTCATAACCGGCGGTACCGGAAATGTCAGTCGTCGGCACGATGGTCGGGGCAATGATGTCCACGGCACCGCGGTCGTCCTGGGTGGTCGAACCGTAGTTCGAGCCCCACCAGCGCTCGCCGTCACACGTGTAACCATTGGGATCCGCGAAGACACCAGGGTTCAACTCGGCATCGCTGCTGCTCGAGCGCTTGCGATCGCCACAGGGCGAAGCTGCGCCAACGGCGATCACGTATTCGTTGATGGCCGGATAGCTGACCACGCTGGCATTCTCGTTACCCGTCGCCGCCAGAATCGTACAGCCGGCGTTGTGGGCATACAGGAGGGCTGCGTCAGTAGCTGCATCGCTGCTGATGGCTGCGCCAAGGCTCATGCTGATCACGTCGGCGTTGTTGTCGGCCGCGTAATAGATGGCGTTGGTGATCGAGGTGAAGCTCATGCTGCCACGACGATCGGCAACCTTCAGGGGCATGATGGTGCAATTGCCAGCGATACCGACGATGCCGGTGCCGTTGTTCGCAACCGCAGCGGTGACGCCAGCGCAGCAGGTGCCGTGACCGGCGCTGCGGCTGTCATCCATCGGGTTGGTATCGTTGTCACCAAAGTCATAACCCGTCATGCAGTTCAGGTCTTCATGGTAGATATCCACACCACTGTCGACGATGGCGATGATCACCGAAGGGTCACCATAGGAGACATCCCAGGCTGCTTCGGCGTTGCTGTCGAAACCAACCGTACCACCGGGCGGGCCGGTGTGGCTATAGGTCGCCCAATCGTAGGAAATCATCTGGGCCGTATTGTTGTGGCCCCAGTGGTCCTGATACAGCGGGTCGTTGGGAACGCTGGCCGGAAAGGCGAACCAGTCGGGCGTCGCATACTCAACCGCAGGGTCACGGGCAAGTTCTTCAGCCAGGGCAATCATGTCCCCGCTGTCAACGTGCAGCATGAACCAGCGATCCACACCCAGGTCGGTGGCTTTGGCCACGTTTTGGGGTTGGTCGTAGGGACGCTCAATGCGATTGACGCCGGCTTTGGCGGCAATGGCATCAACGGCAGCGATACCCGTGCGATTGCCCGGAACCACAGCGCCTCTGTTGAAGGGCACAGCGAGCATGGCCTTGTCCAGATTGGCGACGCGGAACTTCACAAGTACGCGATCGGGGTGATGAGTGGGCACTTCGTTGGACAGGGTGGTGAAACCATCCTGGACCGGAGCGAAATCCCGGGTTGCGGGCGCGGCCAGGGCTGCAGAAGCCATGGCGACGAGCAAAATTAAGGCAATAATCATTTTCTGGGAACGCATGCGTTCTCCTGTCGGCTATATGGTGCGAGATTTCATATGGAGCTCTCCCCTCCAATGCCTTACCCCACACATCGAATAGCGCGGTTGTATTCCTCCTTTTCTTTCAAACTCCTACCAACATGGTAGTAATTTGTTGTATCTAAATATCTTACACGATTCGAAATACAATTGGAACAGCTTTATTATAAAAAAACATCCCATTTTGAGGGATGAGAATCACAGTCATTATCTGGGCGAATCCCCGCTCAAAAACGCCAGGACACCGTCGAAGAAGCAAAAATTCCATCATAGGTGTAGGTCTCAATGTTGCTGTCCTGCTCCCGCCAACCGCCAGCCAGATACAGCTTCGGCCCCAGGGCCTTGCCCGTCAACGAGCGCTCCAACGACAGGTAATAATCCCGCACCGTATCGTCCCGCGTCTCCCCTCCGGGTGCGGTCGCAAAAAGCATCGATCCGTAGTCGTGCTCACCCTGCGAAACCCCCAACTCGGTCCACACCTGGGACGGACCCAACCACTTGATGGCCGCAAAAACATCCCAGCCGTCATGGGCGTAGGTGTCCAACAGCGGGCTGTCGTATATATCGTCAGCCACATAGTAAGGGAAGTCCGACAGGGTCCAGCGTGAGTCCACCCTGCCTCTTAAACTGAGCCTGTCGGACAATCCCTGTGCGATATTCAGCCGCGCTGCCATCTGAGATGTTGAGGGGAGACTAGGGGTATCCCAGATGACAGGCGCAGCCGAGTCGTTGTACGTTTTCATGCCGAGACGGGCCGAAAGTCCCAGCGTGGTGCGGCTCGCGAAGAACCGCTGATATTTCAGTTGCCCATGGGGCTCGATGTAGCTCTCTTCCGGCAACTCCCCGTAGCGGCGTGCACGCACTGCCGCGAAGCCGGAAAAAAGGTGCTCGGTTCCCGCATACTGGCGGAAGGACAGATAGGAGTAGGCTTCGCTGTAGTCATAGACTTCGTAGTAGCCTTCGTAGCTGCGGACGGACACCTGGCCGCCGGCGCTGAAACTGTTGGTGCGACGATCCTGCGGCCCCACGCGGCTGGTGCGGAACCACTCGAGGCCCAGACCATGCCGGATATTGCCCAGGCTCGTATTGCTGCCGAATTGACTGGCGTTGCCTTCGTAGCCCAGCTTGAATGCGTTGTTGACCATCTGGTCAGAGTTTGGGGCTGCGCTCAGGGTCGTCGAAAGGCGCAGGGCCTGGACGAGATAACCGGCCGGGGTGTCATTGTTGATGCCCAGCGGGTTGTCGAGATAACCAGTGCCCAGGGTAAAACTGCCGGTGATGTCGCCAGCCGAGGCGGTGCTGAAAATCAGCAGCGCGGCTGTTGTCATCATCAGTTTTGCCTTGGTGGTGGTCATCGACTTTTCACTCCGTTTTATCTTCAGTTCTGAAACATGTGCTCGTCTGCTGTATACAGAGGGAAGCAGGGGTGGTTCAGCCCCTGCTTCCATTCAGGCGGTGCTACCGCCGTGCGCCGCGGCGTTCCTGCACGCCGGTTCCATCTTCAACCGGGATGCCGTCGCCGCTACCGGTTCCTGCACCAGGACCAAACGCGCCGCCACCGGTACCGTCACCGATGCATTCGCCAGTGCCGTCGCCGGGGCCATACTGTCCCTGGCCTTCACCCTGGCCGCCTATGGCCGCGTTCTCACCAAACATTTTGCGGAACAGTTCGCCGTAGGCGTAGGCCCACTTGTACTGGTTGCCCGTGCCGTCGCCCAGGCCTTCGCCGCTGCCATCTTCAGGCTTCACGTAGTCCGGGTCCAAACCATTGGGGATGCCGTCGCCGTCAGCGTCGGGGGCCAGATCGTTGAAGCCGTCGCCGTCTTCATCGATGAATTGGCATTCGCCGGATCCGTCACCGTTGCCGGGTCCGAAATCCTGGGCATTTGCGCCCGCAGCAATGATCAAGATCAGGGCCGAGAGCAAGGGCAGAAGTATTGTGCGTTTCATGAATGTGCCTCCAAAGGCTATTAAAGTTCTCTCCCCAGAGTCCTCAACAGGCTCCCTATTGCAACCGGCAGGCCACTTTTGCTATTTCCTTGAACTTTTCTCAATGACATTATTTTACAACGACTTAAAAGAGGACAGATCACACCCCGGCTCCGTCCCGGAGGGGACACTTCGCAGATTTCTGCGAGCGTTCGCCGAGACTGGGCGCAGACATCTGCGAAGATCCCTCATAAAAAAAGCCCCGCGGCCAGCAGCCACGGGACAATCAGAAATCATGGGCGACAATCAGGACAATCAGCTCTCCTGTTCGTCCTTCCACTTGTTCAATTTGTAACGCAAGCCGCTCTCGGTCAGACCCAGATGGCGGGCCGCACTGCTCTGGTTGCCCGAGAAGGCCGCCAGCGACTCCAGCACGACCTTCTTCTCAAGGGTCTCCAACCAACGCGGAAGATCCCCTTCGACCATATCGAAGGTCAGCATCTCCCCCGACTCCCGCTGGCGCTCGCCCGTTAGGCTACCCGGCAAGTCATCCGAGTGCACCACTTCGCCTCGGGTCATGACCACCGTCTGCTCGATGATGTTTTCGAGCTCGCGCACATTGCCGGGAAAATCATGGCTCATGATGGAGGCCATGGCCTCGGCACTGAAAGTACGAGCCGGACGGCCGTACCGCGTGGCGTAACGGTCCAGAAAATGGGCTGCCAGTTCGGGGATGTCATCGCGACGTTCGCACAACCGCGGCAATATCAGATTCACCACGTTCAGGCGGTAAAACAGGTCTTCGCGAAAGTCGCCACTCTTGATGCGCTCTTCGAGGTTGCGGTGGGTCGCCACCACTACCCGCACATTCGAAGCAACAGCCTGGTCGCTGCCCACGGGATTGAACTCCCGTTCCTGCAGGAAACGCAACAGCTTGACCTGCACCGCAGGGGACACGTCGCCGATCTCGTCCAAAAACAAAGTGCCGCCTTCGGCCTGGGAAACGCGTCCGGCCCGGTCTTTGTCTGCGCCCGTAAAAGCCCCCCGCACGTGGCCAAAGAGTTCGCTTTCCAAGAGGGTCTCGGGCAGGGCGGCGCAGTTGACGGCCACAAAAGGTTGTTCCGAGCGCGGGCTCAGGTCGTGCAGTGAGCGGGCCAATAATTCCTTGCCGGTGCCACTTTCGCCGCGGATCAGCACCGTGGCGTCGGTTTCGGCTGCACGTCCGGCGCGGTCCAACAATTCGGCCATGGGCCGCGAGCCCCCCAGCAGACGAAAGCCCACCGAAGTCTCTTTCAACCGCCGGCGCAGGGCCTTGTTTTCCCGGGCCAGACGGCGCATGGAAAGCGCCTTGTTCACCGCCACTTCCAGTTGGTCCAGATCAATGGGCTTGGTCACGAAGTCGGATGCGCCGTGGCGCATGGCTTCAACGGCCACATCGATGGAGCCGTAGGCCGTCATCATCACCACGGCGATGTCAGGGCGCAGTTCCAGGCACCGCGCCAGCAGCTCCAGGCCCGACAGGCCGGGCATGCGCAGGTCAGTGAGGATCAGGTCGATAGCCTGGCCCTTGACCATTTCCAGCGCTGTGGTCGCGTTGTCGGCCTGCAGCACTTCGTGTCCCCAACCGGTGAAAACCGAAACCAGGGTTTCGCGCTGCCGCTGTTCATCGTCCACCACCAGGATAACGCCGTTGATCATGCCAAATTCTCTTTCTGCGGAGGTTGGCGCAGGGGCAACCGGGCCACAAACCGTGCGCCACGATTGTCCAGCCCGGGCTCGCTGTCCAGGACCAGCAGGCCTCCCATGGACGAGACCATCTGGGCCGTCAGGCTGAGGCCCAGGCCGGTGCCTTCGGGCCTTGTTGTATAATAAAGGTCAAAAATCCGGTCGGCGTCGACCTCGGCCACGCCCGGGCCGTCGTCCGCCACGACAATTTCGGCCCATTCACCGCTGGCAATCAGCGAGACCATCACCTTGCCGCGTCCGTCCAGGGCCTCGGCCGCATTGCGCATCAGGTTTTCCAGAATTTCGATCACGAATTGCCGGTCCACTTCGGCCTCAAGCCCAGGTGCGTAGGAAGAAAACGTCAGGTCATCCGAAGCCAGGGCCGATGCCTGCAGGTCCACCACTTCACGCACCAACTTGGCCAGGTCAACCACTTCGAACACCGGTTCGCGCGGTTTGGCGAAGGTCAGGAATTGCTGCACAATGACTTCGATGCGCGCACTTTCGTCCCGGATGTGACGGGCCTGTTCACCCACGGACTCGGGCAGGTCGGCGGTGCGGCCCAGCATCTGGGCAATCATGTGGATGCTGTTGAGGGGATTGCGGATCTGGTGAGCAACGCCGGCTCCCAGCGAGCCCATGGCCACCAGTTTTTCCCGCCGCCGGGCTTCGGCCTCGTGCCGGCGCAACTCGGCGCTGATGCGGGCCACCTGGGTGTCCAATACACTCTGGCGCTGCCAGGCGTAGGTCAGGGCCGAGACCAGGAACAGTCCGCCGAGCAGCACCGCCAGGCGCATCATCGCCTGTTTGCGGGTATCAGTGCGCAGGTCATCGAGCAACTCGGCGTCCAGGCCCACGCGCAACCAGACCGCACCTGCTCCCAGTTCCATTTTGCGGCTGACTTCAAAGACCCCGCCCTCTTCGGTCCGAAACTCCCGGCTCACCCACCGGGCTCCGTTTTCCAGGGGCGCCAGATAGGGTTCGCCCAGGGCCAGCGAAAAATCCAGTTGGCTGGTCGACGAGGC
>DAOVTU010000062.1 GCA_030632925.1 Candidatus Krumholzibacteriia bacterium
CGCAGCGAGTTCAACGACCTGCTTTCGGATGACGTGCGCATTGCTCAGGGCATTATCCGGACCGTGGCGCGCAAGCTGCGCGAGCTGGCCGAAAGGGCGGTCTGATGATCTCCGCGACCGGACGCAACCCCGTAGTGATGATTGTGGACGATGAGCCGATGATGACCGCGACTTTGGCAGCGGTTCTGGAGTTGGAAACGGGATACGACGTGGTGACCTGCAACAGCGGGGTCGAAGCCCTCGAAAGGTTTGTCTCCGGGCCGGTCGATGTGGTGGTGTCGGATTTCCTGATGCCGGGCATGAACGGTCTGGAACTGCTGGCGGAGGTGCGCCGGCGGGATCCGGAAGTGCCGCGCCTGCTGCTGACCGGTTATGCGGACAAGGACAACGCCATCCGGGGCATCAACGAAGTGGGGCTGTTCCAATACCTGGAAAAGCCGTTGGACAACGATCAGTTTCTGCTTTCTATTCGTACGGCGTTGGAGCATCGGGGGCTGCATGCGGCCTTGCGGGCCAAAATCGACGAACTGGATGGCGCCCTGCGGGATAAGGACGAACTGACGGCCCGGGACGACGAACTGCAACGGGAAATGGCCTGGGCCCGTACGGTGCAGGCGAAGTTCCTGCCCGAGGAAATTCCGGCTCTTGCTGATTGGCAGCTGGATGTGGTGTACACTCCGGCGATGGCCGTTGGCGGCGACTTTTACGACTTTGTACCGCTGACCGGCGGGCGCCTGGCCCTGATCCTGATCGACAGTGCGGGCCATGGGGTGCAGGCGGCTTTGGGCACGGCCCTGTTGAAATTCGCGACCGCCGGTTTGGTGGGGGGCGACCATGATGCGGCGGGTATACTGGCCCATCTGAACCATGTTCTATTCCGGGGGCTGCCGCGGGATATTCCAGTGGCAGCCGGTGTGGCGGTGCTGGAGCCCGAGCTGGGTCGTGTGCGGCTGATGGGCGCCGGCTTGCCCAAGCCCGCCCTGGTCAGCGCCGATGGCGAGGTCGAGTTCCAGCCGGCGGCGGGTTTGTTGCTGGGCATTGTGGACGAAGATTTGTATCCGGCCGGGACCGAAACCGTGCTGGACCTGGAACCGGGCCAGACGTTGCTGCTCTTCAGCGACGGGTTGACCGAGGCCCAGGATGAGGCCGATATTTTTTACGGAGAAGGACCGCTGGGTGAGGACATCCGGCAGTGGGCGGCATCTGGCCAGAGTGCCCGTGCCTTGCCCGCGTTGTTGGGTGAAAAAGCGCTGACTTATGGTGTGCCTGAATATCGTGACGATTTGACCGTGCTGGGCGTGAGCCGCGCGGTGGAGGATGCCAATTGAACGACATGAACGCGAAATACGAAGAGAGTGAAGCCCGGGTTGTGCTGGTGGACGATGAGGAAATGGTGCTCGATACCCTGCGCACCTTCCTCGAGTTGGAGACCGACTACGAAGTGGTTTCGTTTTCGGATCCGGCCGCAGCCGTGAGCTACGGGCGCGAGAACACGGTGGATCTGGTGGTCTCGGATTTCCTGATGCCCGGTGTCAGCGGCATCGAACTTTTGCGGGACTATGCGGAGTCGAATCCCCATGCGCCGCGAGTGCTGCTGACCGGTTATGCGGACAAGGCCAGCGCCATCAAGGCCATCAACGAGGTGGGCCTGTTTCAGTATCTGGAAAAACCCTGGGACAATGAGCAACTGCTGGTGGTGTTCCGCAACGCGTTGGATCGCCGTTTCCTGGTCAAGGCGCTGCAGGAAAAAATTGCCGAGATCGACAAGGCCCAGGGCAAATTGTCCGGGTTGCAGGATGATATTTTGCGGACGTTTATCTAATCGGATGGAGGCGGGTTTGCAGCGAATGATACGAATTTGCGTGATCGGACTGTTGGCCACCATGTGGTTCGGAACTGGAAGCGCCCAAAACCTGGACGAATCGCTTTTTGTCACCGGCTTTGTGAGCCAGGGGTATCTCAACACTTCGGAAAACAACTACCTCGTGCCCCGTTCGGTCAATGGCACGGCCGAATTCACGGAGGCTGCCATCACGCTGGTGGCCCAACCCCAGGACAAACTTCGGGTGGGCATCCAACTGCTGGCCCGCAATTTTGGCGATACCGGAAACGGCTTTGTCTCGGTTGATTGGGCCTATGGCGACTACCGCTGGCGGGATTGGCTGGGCGTGCGTCTGGGCAAAGTGAAAATGCCCTTCGGGTTCTACAACGAAGCTCGCGACGTGGACATGTTGCGCACCAGCATCTTTTTGCCGCAGAGCATTTACAACGAGACCATGCGGGATTTCATGTTGGCCTACGAAGGGGTCGGGGCCTATGGCAACTATGACCTCGGCGGGCTCGGTGAAGGTGACTACCACGTATTCGGCGGCACGTTGAATGTGCCCGACCCCACCCGGGGCTTCTGGCGCGATGTCTACAATACCGAGGGCGAGTTGCTGGAAGACGAGGTCGGCCAATTCGTTTCGGACATCGTGGGCGACCCGGCGACGGCGACTTTCAATCAGAACACGGATCAGGTGGTGAGCTTTCCCTGGATCTATGGTGGTGCTGTGAACTGGTACACACCCCTTGAAGGGTTGCGGCTCGGTGCGTCCGGCCTACAGGGACGTTTCAATTTTCAGGGGCGGATGCACTACAATGTGCTGGTGGAACGGCCGACTGAGGCGACACCCGAGTATATCCCGTTCACCCTGATGGTTGACGAGACGACAAATATCAATCACATCGCCGTTTTTGGGGCCGAATTTTTGCGAGACCGCTGGAGCCTGGCTTCGGAATATTACCACGAGGATATCGGCGACGGCGCGGCTCATGGTTGGTATGTGCAAGGCGGTTGGCAGGCTTCGGACCGCTGGGCGGTGGGAGCCTATTACAGCGAATTGCAGAGTGATGACGGGGGCGCGATGGAATTGGGCCTGCCGGACTACTATGAATGGCAGAAGGACCTGACTTTGAGTCTGCGGATCGACCTGACGGACCACTGGCTGTTCAAGGTCGAACACCATTTTATCGATGGCGTGATAGCAGGGGCGCGTCGGTCTCTGGATGAGGAAATCAGCAATCCGTTGCAACAGCACTGGGGCATGTTCACGGCCAAGACCACCTTCCACTTTTGATCGGAGCGTGACATGATGAAAAACATGATGCTTCGGTTGCCTATGCGGTTTTTGACGGTGTTGATATTATTGGTATGTGCCGGTGCCGCTACCGGTGAGGAACTGGTGATCATCGCCAATCCGGATCTGCCCGGCTCCAGCCTCGACGCCAAGGGTCTGCAACGCATCTACATGGGCAAACAGACGCGGTGGAGCAACGACGAGGCCATCGTACCGGTCATGCTCAAGGCTGGCCCGGTGCACGAGGCCTTTGTGGAAGCCTATCTCGACCGCTCGCCACACCGTTTCGTGACCTACTGGCGCCAGATGATATTCACGGGCAAGGGCACGCCGCCGCGCAGTTTTGCCAGCGAAGAGGAACTGGTCGCCTTTGTGGCGGCAACGCCGGGGTCGGTGGGCTACGCCTCGGCCACAACCGACATGCAGAGCGTCAAGATTTTGCCCGTTTCCCCGGATTGATACGCGGAGTACCATGAAGTTCACCCACAAGATCATGCTCAGCCCCCTGGTTACGGCCCTGGCCTTTCTGGTCATCTTTGCTTTGACCCAGCGCGCGGCCGAACGCAGCTCCGACACCATCGGGCGCATCCAGGACGAATTTTACCACGCCACCGAGCTGAGCCATGAACTGCAGATCGAGCTGCTGACCCTGCGCCACCTGTTGACCGAAGCGGCGACCAATGGCAATGAAGACTCCCTGATTGAAGCCGAGCAGGTGGCTGCATCTTTTAACGCGACGGTCGACGGTTGCAAGGATGTGCCAGCCCTGGCGGTGATGATCACTCCTTTGGGGCGGGACTTCGACCTGTACTACAGCCAGGCCCGCCTGACGACATCACACATGATCGAACAGGCCACTGGCCTGAATCTCGACTTTGATCAGGAAGTCTTCGACCAGGTGCGCGAGATGAATCGGCGCTACGACAAGCTGAGTGCCGACATCAGCGTCGTGGTTGAAAACAACAATTCCCAGCTGGAACTGGCCATCGCCAATACCCGGGCCCGCATCGTGCGCCTGCGCTGGGTGATGAACATCACCAGCATTGTCTTCCTGGCTCTCTTGTTTTTCCTGTCGGTGGTGGTGATCGGTTCGATCGTGAGGCCGGTGCACCGCATGAGCCGGGTGGCCCAGTCCATCAGTGGCGGCGATCTGCAGACCGAACTGGATTACCGCTCGCGCGATGCGTTGGGGGAGTTGGCCGACAGTATCCGGGAAATGCAGGCCTCGCTGATCAGTGACATTGCCAGACGTGAAAAAGCCGAAGCCGACCTGATCGCCACCCAGGGCCAGATGATCCAATCGGAAAAGATGGCGGTGCTGGGTAAACTGGTGGCCGGCCTGACCCACGAACTGAACACGCCACTGGGCACCCTGGCCTCGTCGGTCGATGTGGTGGATCGCAGTCGGGGCATCATCGTGGCCAAGTGCACCGGTGAAAACACGCCGCCCGAAGTGAGCAACGACCAGCGGTTTGGCAAGGCGATCAAGGCCATGTCGCGCGGGGTCGAGAGCCTGTCGGTGGCCACGGCGCGTATTGAAGAATTGGTCAATGGCCTGAAGGTGTTCAGCCAGTTGGACAAGGGTGAGGTGCAGCAGACGGATATCAATGCAGGCTTGGAAGCGACCCTGAATCTCATCGGGCACGACATTCCGGAGGGTCTGGAGGTGGCGCGCGAATTTGGTGAAATCGAACTGGTGCTGGCTTATCCGGCCCAGTTGAATCAGGCCTTTTTGTCGATCATCCGGCACGCCATACGCGATACGACAGCACCGGGCACGATCACATTGACCACAGAACAGCTGGCGGACAGCGTGCGCGTTACCATAAGCGATACAGGATGTGGCTACCAACCGGATGCTTTGCTGGCCCTGTTCAACCCCAGTTTCAAGGCCGATACCAGCCGCATGCGCATGGATTGGGAAATGGTGACCAGCAGCCGGATTATTGACCGGCACCAGGGCACGATCACGGCCAAAAGTGATCCCGGTGTGGGGACCCGTTATGTGGTGGAAATTCCACTGTGGTCGGAACTTGGCGTCGAGTGAGTTTGGCGGGACTCGGAAGGGGCGATATTACCCTGCGGGAGGTTCCATTGCAGCCCCGTTGGCGTAAAAAAAAGCCGTGGTTGATACCGATATTCAGGTTCACTTGCTTAATGAAAAACACAATCAACCGACCAACTATATAAATATTCGATATTTAAAAGAAGATGAGAACAATCCTCAAGTGATGCATTGGGTGGCATCGGACCGATACTGCAAATCCTACAAATATATAGTGATATAGATTTGACCCACGGATGAGGCTGGTCAATAATTGGGCTGTGAATTTTTTCTCAACCTGTCCCACCTCTCAGGAGACTACGCAAATGGCTTCTCGGATGTTCAATGGCGGTAAGGTGAACCGGGTGCTGGTGTGCCTGATCACGCTGGTTGTCCTGGTTTTTGCGACTGCGGCATATGCCCAGGACGCGGACACCTGTCTCGATTGTCACGACGACATGGAACTGACCAAAAATGTGGGGGACCGTGTGGTGTCCCTGCATGTGGATATCGAGCAGTACAATGCGTCGATCCATGGTCAGGAAGGCGTCGAGTGCATCGATTGCCATGAGGACCTCGATGGCTTCGACGACTGGCCCCATGAAGATGAACTCGCAGACGTCGACTGCGCCATGTGTCATGACGACGTGGAAGAGATCTACGCCGAGAGCATGCACGGCACGCAGATGGCCGAGGGCAATCCCCTGGCGCCGCGTTGCTGGTCCTGCCACGGCGCCCATGACATCCGGCCGGCCTCGGATCCGAATTCGGCCGTGAACAAGTTCAACATTCCGATCATGTGCGGCAGCTGTCATAAGGAAGGCGCCCCGGTGGGCGAATTCGGGCACGCCACCCAGGACAGCGTGCTGGCGAATTATTCCCTGTCCATTCACGGCGAGGGCCTGTACCGCCGCGGCTTGACCAAGACCGCCGTCTGCTCCGATTGCCATAGTGCGCACAATGTGCGTAACCACAATGATCCCTTGTCGACGATTCACATCGACAATGTTTCGAACACCTGTCGCGAGTGCCACGGCCTGATCGAGAATGTGCACCAGAAGGTCATCGAGGGTGAGTTGTGGGAGAAGGACCCGACCAAGGTTCCGGTTTGTATCGAATGCCATCAGCCCCATGAAGTGCGGCGGGTCTATTACGACCAGGGCATGTCCAATCAGGAGTGCATGGTTTGCCATCAGGACACCGCGCTGACGGCCACGAGTTTGGGCAAGGAAGGCCAGTCCATGTTTGTGGACCACGGCCAGCTTGAGGGTTCGTCCCACGCCAAGCAGAGCTGTATCCAGTGCCACACCGGCGCCACGCCGAGCCATGAACGGCCCTGCGATACGGTACCCAGCAAGGTGGACTGCGCCATCTGCCACGCCGAAGTTGTAGAGATCTACAAGAGCAGTATTCATGGCAAACTCGGGACCCAGGGCGACAACGATGCCCCTGATTGTCTCGTCTGTCACGGTTCCCATGATGTGATGCCGAAGTCCGACCCCGACTCGCCGACCTACGTGCGGAACATCCCGAACCTGTGCGGAACCTGTCACGATGAAGGTGGCCAGGCGGACAAGCGGTACGAAGGCACCCAGAAGAGCATGGTCGCCAACTACAAGGAAAGCGTGCACGGCCGCGCCCTCGAAAAGAGTGGCTTGATCGTCACGGCGACCTGTGTGGACTGCCACACGACCCACGCCATCATGCCCAGCAAGGATGTCAATTCGAGCGTGAACCGTTCCCGCATCGATGTGACGTGCGCCAAGTGTCACGAAGGTATCGACCGCGATTTCCGGCAGAGCATTCACTTTACGGGCGAGCCCCAGGGTGATACCAAGCTGCCGATGTGCAACGATTGCCACAGCAGTCATGAGATCGCGCGCACGGATGCCGAGGGCTTCCGCCTGCAGGTCGTCAACTCCTGTGGTGAGTGCCATCATGAAGTGACCGAGTCCTACTTCGAGACCTACCACGGCAAGGTGTTTGCCCTAGGGTACACCGAAACTGCCAGTTGCGCCGACTGCCATGGCCAGCACAATATCCTGAAGCCGGACAATCCGGCCTCGACCTTGTCGCGCGACAATATTGTCGCCACGTGCGCGCAGTGTCACCCGGGTTCGCATCGCCAGTTTGCGGGCTACCTGACCCACGCCACGCACCATGACAAAGAGAAATACCCGGTCATCCACTACACCTGGCTGGCCATGACCTCGCTATTGATCGGCACGTTCGCCTTCTTCGGCATACACACCCTGTTGTGGATGCCGCGCAGTATCCAGGCCTTGAAACATTCGCGCCAGTTGCGTAAGGAAGCCAAGGGGCAGAAGCTGTTCCGCCGCTTCGATCGTCTGCACCGGATGTTGCATGTGACGGTGATCATCAGTTTCCTCACTTTAGCGGTGACGGGTATGACGCTGAAGTTCAGCTATCTGCCCTGGGCCCAGTGGCTGGCCAAGGCCCTCGGTGGCTTCCAGTCCGCCGGGACGCTGCATCGTATGGGTGCGGTTCTGACATTCTTCTACTTCTCGCGGCATCTCTATGACGTGGTCTGCCGCAAGCGCAAATCGGGCAAGTCGTGGAAGGAATTCATCTTCGGCGCCGACGGCATGATGTTCAACGCCCGCGATGGTGTCGAATTCGTGCAAACGGTGAAGTGGTTCCTGCACAAGGGCGAGCGCCCCCTGTACGGCCGCTGGACCTACTGGGAGAAGTTCGATTACTTCGCCGTCTTCTGGGGTGTGGCCATGATTGGCGCCAGTGGCCTGATCCTGTGGTTCCCTGAGACGTTCACCTGGGTCTTGCCTGGTTGGTTCATCAACGTGGCCTCGATCATCCATTCGGATGAGGCGCTTTTGGCGACCGGGTTTATCTTTACGATCCACTTCTTCAACACCCATTTCCGGCCCGACCGGTTCCCCATGGACCCGGTGATCTTCACCGGCCGGATGACGTTGGAAGAGTTCAAGGAAGATCGGCCCCGCGAATACGAGCAACTCGTAGCCGAGGGTCGTCTGGACGACTACATGGTCGACCCCCTGGAACCCGGCTTTGTGCGGGCCCTGAAAGCCTTCGGCTTCGTGGCACTGTTCATCGGGCTCTCGCTGGTAGTGGCGATCATCTGGACGGTACTGTTCAGCTACAAATAGAAAACTGACGAGGACAACCGAGCCGGTGGTGGTTGAACCACCACCGGCTCATGACTTTTAAGGGCGTGGAGGTTGGGCATGCGAAACTTCAGGGAATGCGGAAAATGCGTGATGGTGGCCTTGGCTTTATTGGTCGGCATGAGTGCTGTGGCCAACGCCGCCGAAACGACAAAGGGCAGTTTCTGGTACATCATCGACAATATCACCGATGTGGCTGAAGACGCCGAGGCGGTGATCTGGGTCACCCTGCCGCCAGTGTGGCACGGCCAGGAAATCACCCTCGGTGATATCACGCCGGCCCCGGTGGCCATCATTGATGACCCCCATTCGGGCAACCGCATCATCGAGTGGCGCTTGCAGCCCGAGCCGCTGGTGAGCGACCCGTTGAGCGAAGTCAGCCAGCAGTTCTTCCACTACGAATTTGCTGTTCGTGAGCTTGAAGTGCGCAAGCACGGTGTCAAGGCCGAGGGAAGTTACGACCGGTCCAATGAAGAATACCTGCGCTACACCCAGCAGGAGCCGGGCATCCAGACTGGCGGTCGCATTCTGGACCTGGCCCGCGAAATTGTCGGTTCCGAAAAAGAGCCCTATGCCGTGGGCCGCCTGTTCTACGGCTGGGTCATGGAAAACCTCGAGTTCAAACCCAACGGCGCCACCGAGTGGGACGCCATGTCGATCCGCGAGGGCCGTCAGGGCAACTGCGACCAGTTCAGTACCCTGTATGTGGCGCTGTGCCGATCCGTCGGTATTCCGGCGCGCACGGTGGTCAATACCTACGCCTGGGGTGGCCGCCATGTGTTTGCCGAAATCATAGTGCCGGGCCATGGTTGGGTACCGGTCGATGCAACTCTGGGCCAGATGATGACCGACGGCCGTGGTGGCCTGAGCGAGACCGAAGTCGAAGCCACCTTGTCCGAGCGCAGGGTTCCCCTGGGCGATGCGGGCTGGACCTACGGCAACATGTTCGGCAACCGGACGATCATCAGTCTGGGCAAGAACATCAAGTTCCGCTCACCGACTCTTGACCGTGAAATCACCCTGCAGCGCATGGGCCCCGGTGGCATCGAAGCCTATCCGGCCGGTTTTCGCATCAAGGGATACAACAAGGAAATAGTGCACGGCGGATTCTACGCTTTTGGTGAGCAACTGACCGAAGATGACGCCCATGTCCTGGCCCATCAGCGGTTGGCCAAGCATTTCTTCAAGGCCGACGTCGACGATTTTGTAGAAGACATTTGCCGCCAGGCCAGCAGCGAGTACGCCAGTGGCGAGCAGAACTGGATCAACCTGGGCAAGTCGTACATGCACAAGGGCGAGTACTACAAGGCCGAGGCCGCCTTCCTGCGCGCCCTGCGCCTGAACGAAGTCCACACCCGCGAAAACCAGGGCACCATCGTCTGGCTACACAATTATCTGGGCAACTGCTACGACATGCTGGACCAGCGCGAAATGGCCGTCGACCAATACAATTTGGCCCTCGCCTTCAAAAACGACTTCCGTGGCGCCTCAAAATACGCCGAGCGCTACCTCGGAAAACC
>DAOVTU010000179.1 GCA_030632925.1 Candidatus Krumholzibacteriia bacterium
CAGTCGCCCGTAGCGACCCTTTTACATCATATATGTTCACAACAACTTCCGTGTCTCTAGTGAGAAGTAGCATGAAGGTGCCGCCAGCCGCCCCGACGGGGTTGGGCGCCGGTCCGGTCACCTGCATACGGGGCGGTGGGCTATCCAGAGTGCGCAACAGGGCCAGGCCATCGGGCGCAATGCTGAGCGAGTCGATGGGGCAGTCCAGGTCCAGGCGGAAGGTTTGCTGGGCGCTGGTCAAAGGCATCGTCAAACGCACCTCCGCGCATCCGGAATACAGCACCACGGGCACCGGGATTTCAAACAGCGGATCGCGGTGCTGGGTCAACGTCAGCACCACGGTGCCGGGGCTGGGCTGTTCGAAGACATGGCTGATCACCGGCACCAGGTCGGTGTCCAGCCAGGGGCGGAAAAATCCGTCCAGGGGCCGTCCGGCCGCAGCTTCGGCCACCGCGATCATGTCCGCTTCGGTGACCAGGCCGTGTTTCAACCGTGGGTCATTGGCGTAGTCGCGCAGGAAGTTGAAAAAGACGGTGTCGCCCTCAAGCTGCCGCAGCATGTGCAGCACCCAGGCGCCTTTGTCGTAAACCAGGGTATTGGGCAAAATGGGATTGGGATTGCTCAGGATGCCATCGCCCCGAAACATTTCCGGATGCCGATCGGGCCCGATGTCGGCCATGAATTCCCGGTAGGCTTCGAGCCCATAGCGATGCTCCACCCACAGCGCCTCGCCATAGCGGGCAAATCCCTCGTTGAGCCAGATGTCCGCCCAGGCCGCCGGCGTCAGGCTGTCGCCGAACCACTGGTGAACCAGCTCGTGCATGAACAGGGTCTCGAAGCGCCCGTCGCCGGTGAACAGCAACTGGGCCAGGCTGGTGGCCGTGGTATGTTCCATTCCGCCCAACCATTTGAATTCGACCTGGGCGTATTTTTCGTCGGGGTAGGGCCAGGGGCCGAGCAGGCCGGTCAGGAAGCTCATCATGTCGCAGGTGGGGGCCAGATCGACCTCGGCGTTGGCTCGATCCTGCGGGAAAATGTGGTAGTCCAGGCGCACCGGCGGTCCGTCGAGAGTGAAGCAGTCTTCGCTCCACGAATCGTAATTGCTGACCGCCACCGAAACCAGGTAGGTCGGCATGGGGAAGGCTTCTCGCCACTCATAGCGGCTCCAGCCGGGCTCAGCTGTGGTGACTGACAACAGCGAACCGTTGGAAACCGCCGACAAGGTGTCGGGCACCGTCACCGCCAACGAAACCAGGGCCTTGTCCGCCGGATGATCCTTGCACGGCCACCAACTATGGGCCGACCAGGTTTGGCTCAGGTTGGCCACGATGGGCACGTCGTCGGTTGTGTCGGTGGGCGTGCCGGGGTCATGGGTGCGAAACATCAAGCCGGCGCTGAAGCTGCCGTGGCGAGGCGGCTGGCCCGCCCAGCTCACCGTAATGGTGTCGATGAGCCCGGCTGCCAGAGGTTGCCGCAACGTGATCTCCAGGCTACTGGCGGCGTGGCTGAAGGGCAAGGGACCCTGCTGGTCAGTCACGCCCAGAACGCTCATTTCCGGGACCAGATCCAACTGAACCAGCGACAGTTCCTGGCCCAGGACCTGGGTTTCGGCCTGCAGGCGGATCACCACCTGCCCCGAGACCTCACTGGCCGAAGGGTCCAGGCGCAGGTCCAAATCATAGGCCAATACGTCGAAGCCGCGGGAGTCGGCCGGTGGTGGGGGGAAGTCGACCTTGGTCCCGACCATCATTTCATGGGCCGGTTTGCAATAGGTGGGCGCAGGTTCGGGAGAAGCGGCCCGGCTGTGGGCCAAAGTGGGACAGGCGACACTGACGGCCATCATTGCCGTAAGTAGTCCCCATTGATGGCGTTGCCGCCAACCTAGGAAATTTTGTGACCGCATTGCCAGCAAGTGTCGAAGCCACTTTCGATGTTTTCGCCACAGTTGGGGCAGCTCCAGGCTGCTGTGGCATCGATGCTGTTGGTTTCGTCCAGGATGCCGCGGGCTTTTTCCAGGTCCGTATTCAGCACCAGCAGGCGCACTCCCCGTTGCAAGTCCAAGTGGGGGCGCAGTCCGCCGCAATTGTCTTTTTCGAGAACCGCCGTGACGCCGAGGGATTCCAGGCGTCCCAAGGCAATTTCGGCTTCCAGTTCATTGAGGAAAGTGTCGATTCTGGTCATGCCGTCTCGCATGGGGCCTCCTTGAGGTGTGAAGTCGTCTAAAACTTAGCAGTTTTGGGGCATCCTGCAAAGGCGTCTTGGGTGGCGAAGGTCAGGCATTGATCTCCCCGGGCGGGTTGAGAAGTGTTTTGCGATGTACCCGGGCAAATTATTTTGGAGCTGTAAGTTCAACGCGGATAAAGAAAACTTTAAAGTCATGTAAAGTAAAAACGTTTACCGGTAGACAGTTGTCGAATTTCTTAGGTAACTTCCTCAGGAATTCAAGACTTCGCAACGGATGGGGAAGTGTGGTGGCAAGGATGGCCAGAATTCTGGAGTCCCGCCCATGTCTGCCTGTTTCGCTGCCGCGCTCGCTCAGCCCCTTGGTCTCCTGGGGGTGCCGGCTGTTGTATACGGGTTGAACGCCACGACGGTTTTCCTGCTGATGTTGGCCGCAGCGGTGGTCGGTGCCGGTGCGGTTCACTGGGGCTCTCGTTTCCACCTGCTGAAAGAACTGCACGAACGCCGCCAACAGATGGAATTGTCTCGCCTGCGCTTACAGGACCTCGAACGCATCATCCCCGAATTGATCATCGAAGTGAATCGTGAGGGACAGATCCAGTTCCTCAACGAGTCGGCCCGCGAACAATTGGCCTTGCCGGCTGATGGTGCCCTGCCCGAGAGCATGGCGGTGCTGGTGGCCCCGCGCGACCGTGGGGAATTTGCCCGCTTTTTCGAAGAAGCCCTGGACGGCGAGATGCCCTCGGCCCGGCGCCTGCACTTGCTGGTGAACGATGGCGAGTGCCTGCCGGTGCGGGCCATTGCCGCACCCATCCTGGGGCTTGGCGATGGTCGAGTGATGGGCATGCGCGCGGTGTTCACCGACATCCGCGGTGAGTTGCAGTACAGCCAGGCCCTGGACCAGCGCCACCTGGTGGAAGTGACCCTGACGGACATCCTCAAGGCCTTGACCATGGCAGGGGCCGACCAATGGGGCCAGGCCCTGGACGGCGCCCTGGCCAGCCTGTCCCAGCTCGTGTCCCTGGACCAGTGCTCTCTGTTGCGGATCAACGCCGACGACGGTGGCGTCAAGTGGGAGCATCAGTGGGCCGGGCCGGACATCAGCAAGGTGGGGCCGAAAGACCATTTCGCCAACCTGCTGGACCTGCCTTGGATCGAAGAGCGCATCACGTCCGGTGAGGTCGTTCACGTGGCGGATATCGGGGACCTGCCGGGCGGTGCTGTTGCAGAGCGCGAACGCTGGGTCCGCCTGGATGTCTGTTCCCTGTTGGCCATTCCCATGTTCGACGAAGGCCAGGTGATGGGCTTGATGGCCTTCACCACCACCACCGGGCCAGCCAATTGGGGCACCGAAGACATCCGGCTGCTGGAAACGCTGACCGGGATGATTGCCAGCACCTGGCACCAGCGCCAGGCCCGGCGGGCCCAGCGGGCGGCGACCCAGAAGTCCATGGACATCATTGAGTTTTTGCCGGATGCCACCTTTGTGGTGGATTCCCACGGCCGGATCGTGGCCTGGAACAAGGCCATGGCGCTTTTAACCGGGAAGTCTCGCGAGGAAATGCTGGGGCAGGGCGACCGGGCCTATGCCATCCCGTTCCACGGTGAAAGGGTGCCATTGCTGGTGGATCACTTTTCGGATGTGGACCTGGCCGATTTCGCCCGCAACTACCAGTTCATCGAGATGGTGGGCGAAAATCTGTACGGCGAAACCTTCGTGCCGTTCATGAATGGCGGGCGCGGGGCCTACTTGTGGTGCACGGCCTCACCACTGTACGACGAAGACGGCAATATCGTGGGCGCCATCGAATCCTTGCGCGACGTGACCTACCGCAAGGCCTCGGAACTGGCCCTGCGTGAAGGCGAAGAGCGGTACCGCCGGCTGGTCGAAACCCTGAACGACGGCATGGGCATCATCAACGCCAAGGGCCGCATCGTTTTTGTGAATGACCGACTTTGCGAGATGACAGGTTACAGCCGCGAAGATCTGGTGGACTGCCATGTGGGGCAGTTCCTGCCGGATCCGAATACCGATCTGGACCCTTTGGACTGGTCGGGCTGGGAACTGAACCCGGGCGAGGCCCTGGAAGTGGACCTGCCGTGCAAGGACGGCGCCTTGATGCCCGTGCGATTGAGCCCTTCGCCACTGCACTCCGAACAGGGCGATTTTCAGGGAGGCTTTGCCGTCATCACGGACATGACTTCGATCCGGTCGGCCCAGGCGCGGTACCGGCAGTTGAACGAGAATCTTGAAAAGAAAGTGGTCGAAAGCACGCGCGATCTGTTACTGGCCAACGACGCTTTGCGGCGCAGCGAAGGACGCTACCGCCGCATCATCGAGAGCCTGAGTGAAGGCTACATCTTCTACTCGCTGGACATGCGCGGCGAGTTCACCTACATCAGCCCGTCGTTCCGTGAAGTGCTGGGCTATACAAGTCTGGACACCATGGCGGAACGTTTCCGCAGCTGGTACGACCAGTCCCGCAACGCCGCGGCCCGACTGGCCTCGGAGAAAACTTCACTGGGCTTCAAACAGTCGCCGTACGTGCTGAACGTCGAGCGGGCCAACGGGGAAGAAGGTGAACTGGAGATCCTCGAAGCTCCGGTGTTTGACGAGTCGGGCAACCTGACTTCGGTCGAGGGGATCATGCACGACGTGACGGATGAGCGCCGCAATCTGCGCCTGGTGCGCGATGCCCAGGCCAAGTTGGTCGAGTCGGAAAAACTGGCGGCCCTCGGGGGCCTGATGGCTGGCCTGTCCCACGAAATCAACACCCCGATCGGCATCGGCGTGACGGCCTCTTCGCATCTGGAACAGCTCAATTCCGACTGCGAAAATGCCTTCAATGCAGGCACCCTGACCCGGAGCGATTTCGAAACCTTCATGGCCCACAGTCGCGAGTCGGCCGACCTGATCCAGTCCAATCTGAACCGCGCGGCGGACCTGATGCAGAACTTCAAACAGGTGGCGGTGGACCAATCGGCGGGACTGGAACGCACGTTTAATCTGGCCCAGTATTTTGAGGATGTCATCCGCAGCCTGAGTCCGCGTCTGCGCAATACGGGCTTTGATATCCGTTGCGAATGCCCGGACGACGTGTACCTGCACTGCGACCCCGGCGTCCTGTACCAGATCCTGTCCAACCTGGTGATCAATTCGTTGAACCATGCCTTCGACGGCATGCTGGTGGGCGAAATCGTGATCAGCGCCCTGCGCGATGGTGACCAGGTGATCCTGGAATACCGTGACAATGGCAAGGGCATGACCAAGGAACAGATCGCCCGCATTTACGAGCCTTTCTACACCACCCGCCGAGGCCGTGGAGGGACCGGCCTGGGCATGCACATCGTTTACAACAACGTCACCCAGACCCTGGGTGGAAGAATTGCCTGCGCGAGCAGACCCGGCAGCGGGGCCCGATTTACGATATCGGTCCCGTTGCCGGCGGAGGTTGAGCATGGTTGAGCCGGGATATCCCTCTCCACGCCATGGTGCCGAACAAGGCGCCGAGCAAGGTGCCGACCGTCCCTTGAATTTTGCCGAGGAGCGCCCCGACACCTTGCCGGGCGAGGATGACCAAGTGCTCGCGCCCTGGAAATTGCTCATTGTCGATGACGAGGAAGAGGTCCATTCGCTGACTCGGCTGGTGCTGCGCAATTATGAATTCGAAGGCCGCTCGCTGGAACTGCTGAGCGCCTATTCGGGTGTGGCGGCGCGCAAGGTCCTGGCTGAACATCCGGACGTCGCGCTGATCCTGCTGGATGTGGTGATGGAGCGCGAGGACAGTGGCCTGCAACTGGTGCACCACATCCGGAATAAAATGCGGAACAACCACGTGCGGATTATCCTGCGCACGGGGCAACCCGGTCAGGCGCCCGAGATGGAGGTCGTGGCCCGCTACGACATCAACGACTACAAGGCCAAGACGGACCTGACTTCCCAGAAACTTTTCACCACGGTGACCAGCGCCCTGAGGGCCTGGCGCGACATCCAGACCATCGACTACAGCCGGCGGGGTTTGCAGCGGGCGGTTGAAGCCAGTGGGGCACTTTTTGAATGGCAGTCGCGGTCCCAGTTCGCCTGTGTGGTGTTGCGGGATCTGGTTTCCCTGGCCGAGCCCATGCCCCATGGCGGGGTCGAGGCGGAGAGTGATATGAGCGTTTCCGGCCTGGTGGCCCGGCGGGTGGACGGGGCCTTTCAGGTCATCGGTGGCGTGGGGCTGTACAATCAGGACGTCGGGCGTGCCCTGGATCAGGTCGTGCCCAACCACACCGGCCTGATGGTGCTGCGGGCTTCGCGGCGAGGTGAAGG
>DAOVTU010000467.1 GCA_030632925.1 Candidatus Krumholzibacteriia bacterium
AGCCGACCGAAGCACCGGTCCATTGATTATGTGAAACTGCACAACCCGTTTCGGGTGGTGACTCATATGGGGAATAAGAGCAAAGAGAAACGCAATCCGCACAAAAGTTATGGCTATCTGGTGCAACCGCGGCTGGGCAGCTGGGTGGCGGATTTTCTGCATGGGCGGTTGAAGTAGGGGGCTACGGCTGCCCGGCAGCCATCTTCCCCGCCCAATCAAACATCACCCGAATGCCGAAGTGCTTGCGCAACTGCGGATCGGCCCGGACGAAGAGGAAGCGTTCGCCGTCAGTAGCCAGGGGCACGGGCCCGAATAGCGCATTTTCCAGTTCGACCACCAGGCTGGGCGTGCCCACGCTCAGGGCGCTGTCGGTTTCCACCGGTACTGCGACCACCCGTTTGTCATCCACGTAGTAGATGGTTTTGCCGTCAAGCGACCACTGGGGAAATCTGCCGCCGGCGACCGAAATGCGGGTCGGGCGGCCCGGGCTATCGTAGCGCCGGGCGTAGATATTCAAATCGCCAGGAGTGCCCCCGCTGTAGGTGATCCAGCGGCCATCGGGAGAGATGTTGGCTTCACCGGACGATTGATCGGAGGGAAACAAGATTTGCACTTCGCCGTTGCCGTCACTGGGCATGGTGCAGATTTCGAACCGGCCATCGGCCTTGGTCCGGGTGAACAGGATGGCTTTGCCGTCCGGCGACCAGGTGTCCAAAAATTCATCTTCGGGACTGGCCAGGATGCAGCGGGCGGGCTCGCTGCCATCGGAGGGGATCAGAAATATGTCGCTTGAGCCCCCGAGGTCGTTCAGGTACGCGATCCACTTGCCGTCCGGCGACCAGATGGGCCGAGTATCATTGCCTGGGGTGCTGGTCAGGCGGGTGGTGATCCGGCGCTGGAAATCGGTGATGTGAATTTTGTCGTTGGCCGCCGGTGTCATCGCAGCCAGCTGTTTGCCATCGGGGCTGAAGGCCAGCTGAAAGCTGTAGGGATTGCCGATGTCCAGCACGCTGGTTTTGCCGGAGAAGTGCATCCAGGTGAGCTCGAGTTCGGCTTGGTCCTCGCCGGCCGTGAGGTAGGCCAGGTCGCCGTTGGCGCTGAGGGCATACTGGGTGCAGCCGTTCACATCGACGGTGTCGATTTCGTCGAGCACCGGGGTGGGTGTGCCGTTGACGGTGAGCGAGGCGAGGTCGAAGGGCACAGCAAAGAGTTGCTCGGCCCGCCCATAAACGATGTGCCCGGTGTTCAGGTATTTCGGATACGTACCGCCGTGGATGAGCACCTCGACCTGGCCGGTTTCAAGGGAGAGCAGCCCGATGTTCGCGTCGTCAAAAGTGGCGATGCGGGCGGTTTTAACGGTGATCAACAGATGGCGGCCGCCGGGCAAAACATGAGGCCAGCGGTGGCTGGTTTCTTCGCGCGCAGGGTCCAGGGCGGAGATCGACGAGGGCTCGCCGCCGTCTTCGGATACGCTCCACAACCCGCCACCGTTTTGACGGGAAAAGTAGATGTGGCCGTTGCCCCAGGCTAAACCCGGCCCGCTACCGGTGGCGCACAACTCTATGGGCGCGCCGCCGCTGAGGGCAATCTTCCAGAGCTTAAAATCGGCCATGTACGCCACCCATAAGCCATCGGGCGAATAGGTGAAAATTTCCACGTTTTCGACCCCGGCAAGGGCTTCGGAATCGAAAGAGTCGACACTGCGCCGGTAGAGATTGTCGTCTTCACCGCCGATGTAGGAGACCTGTTTGCCATCGGGCGAAAACGCGAGCCGTGGCCAGGCGTTGTGGATGCCCAGATCAATGGCTTCTTCGCGCGGCAAGCCGAGCGACGCCAACTGGTGCACCGCTTCAGGGCCGCGGGTCAGGGCCATCCACCCGGCGACACTGGCAATAACTGCCAAGACAGCCACTGCCGCCCAGGGCGCATACTGCCGCTTTTTGCCTTCAGTTTTTGTGGCCGTGCCGCGCGCCGCGATGGCGTCTTCAATTTCCAACCGCGCGTCGCCGATGTCGTGCAGGCGCTGCTTCTTGTTGCGGGCCAGGCAGCGGCGCAACAGGGTGTGCAGTTGCGCGGGCACGTCGGGCAGTTGGGTCAGGTCGGGATCGCGATGCAGCACGGCGCCGATGGAATCGGAAATGGTTTCGCCACCAAACAAACGGTCGGCGGTGAGCATCTCGTAAAAGACAACGCCGAAAGACCAGACGTCGGCCTGCTTGTCGATGTGCTTGCCTCGGGCTTGCTCGGGACTCATGTAGGCCGCGGTGCCGAGAATGACCCCGGCCTGGGTCATGCCCGCCGTCATGGTGGGCGTGGTGCCGACCTCGATGGTGCTTTCGACATCGGGTTCTTCGGCGAAGGCGCGGGCCAGGCCGAAGTCGAGAATTTTTACATCGCCGTTGGGCGCGAGCTTCAAATTGGCCGGCTTCAAATCGCGATGCACGATGCCCATGTTGTGGGCGACTTCCAATCCTTCGGCGATCTGGACCGCCATCAACATGGCTTCTTCGACCGAGATGGCGCCGCGTTCGAGACGCTCGGACAGGTCTTCGCCTTCGACCAGTTCCATGACCAGGAAGCGGGTCTCTTCGTGCTGCTCGAAACCGTAGATGGTGGCGATGTTGGTGTGCTGCAGTTTGGCCAGGGTGGTGGCTTCGCGTTCGAAGCGGGCCACGCGTTCGGGGTCGTGGCTGAAAACCGAGGGCAGGACCTTGACGGCGACTTCGCGGTTGAGCGACGTGTCGGTGGCGCGGTAGACCTCGCCCATGCCGCCCTTGCCGAGCAGAGCGGTGATTTCGTAACGGCCGAGGGTATTGCCGATCATGGGGGTCCTGACTGGTATTGGGCGGGATTTGGGTTGAGTATTGAGTGAATATGATAATCGAGATCGAAATTGTGGGCAATAGGGGATTGGGGGGAGTTGATTGCAAGGTCGCTGAGGAGTAGAGTGGTTTGGTGTTTGCGATCCACGCTGATGACGGGAGGAGCCACCATGCAAGCGATCTACCAGTTGCGAATCACGCTAAAAAATGCCAAGCCACCGATCTGGCGCCAAGTGCTCGTGCCGGCGGAGTTTAGGCTGGACCAATTGCACCAACTGATCCAGGTGACCATGGGGTGGCACAATTCCCACTTGCACGAGTTTGCAGCGGAGCATCCGGTGACGAAGGACGAGCGCACTTTTACGGATGCCGAATCAGTGGCGGAGTCCGGGTTCGGTGAAGACGAACGAGACATCACCATTGGCGATCTGCTCATCGCCGTGGATGACAAGATGACGTATGTCTACGATTTTGGTGATGACTGGGTTCACGAGGTGAAGGTGCAGAAAATTTTAGCAGCGGCGCCTGGCGAAAAATACCCCCAATGCGTGGGAGGCAAACGGGCCTGCCCGCCGGAAGATTGCGGTGGGCCATGGCGGTATGAAGATATGCTGGAATCTGTGGCCAATCCAGAGGACAAGGAACACGAAATGTTTACGGAATGGCTCGGTGGGGATTTTGACGCCGAGAAGTTTGATCTGGCAGAGGTTCAGGGGTTGATCGGGGATTCGAAATGGTGATTCTGGAACCTTGGCGCCTGGAAGTTGTTTAAATGAGGTGGGTTGGAATGGAACCACCCCCCGGGGGGTG
>DAOVTU010000025.1 GCA_030632925.1 Candidatus Krumholzibacteriia bacterium
CAAACAGGGGCTGCACGTAGGCCTGCAGGGTGAGCTTGGGCGTAAACGTCCAGTCGATGCGCGACTCGATACTGAATTGACGGTACTCCAGATCCGAAAAAACATAGCGACTGCCGTACGTGGCGGCCATGGCCGGGTCCGCAACGGTGTCGTAATACTGTTCATCGGATTTTTCCCAATGATAAGTGGGCGCGATCTCGAAGCTGACACTGCTGGCCGGTTTGACTTCCAACGAGACGCCGGCAACAGCGGTGCGCGAGCCCGACTCGGTGCGATCGGCATAAACGTTGATCCCGGCCACAATACTCTTGCGGTGGTCCGTGCTCAGCCCAAGGTCCATCTCTCTTTTTTCCGAACTTCTCATGTTCGGTCCGCCACGCGTCAGGCGGGGTGCGTTGGTTTCCGGATTGTAAAAGACATGGCCGCTGAGATTCCAATAGCTGGCAAATTGCGCCCAATACCACGCGCCGAAACCGCCGCCGTCGTGCAAACCACCGGTATCCCAGGTCGAAAAGGTGACCAGCGTGAGAGACCGGGTGCGAAACCAGTCGTTGGGCTCGAGCCAACGATACCCGCCGGTCAGCGACGAGTTGATGACGTCGGTGCGGAACATGAAGCCCAGGTCGTTGACGTCATAGCCGGGCGACGAGTAGCCGGTGGCCGCGTTGAGTCGCCAGTTTCCCGACTGCTTGTTCAACGCCACCCGCCCAATCCAGCCGTCCAAGGTGGTGGCGTTGGGGTCGTAGTTGAGATGCTCTGCATCCGGCCGCTGAAAGTAGTGACGGGACGAGGTCTGCACCGAGCCGATCGCCTCCTTGCTTCCGGTCAAGTGGCTGCCACTAAGGTAGCCCTTGAGTGCCCAGACCCCGTCCTCATCCAGATTGATCCAGCCATCGATACCGCCGGTCAGTGCGCGCCGGTCCAGCTGGGCTTGGCTCACCGGGTCTTCCAGATCACGAGCCGTGTGGGTCACCAACACGCCAAGGCCTTTGAGGCCTTCGTCACGGGTTGTCTGGGCCCGAATCACCGAGTAGTTTGAAAAGGGTTCAACGACCTGGTCAAATTGTTCGGTGCCTGATTGCAGATGCGCGGTTTCGCGGGCGGTAAAGGCTGTCAGGCCACCGATGGATGTTTCCCCGATTTTGCCACTGACTTTTGCCGCGCCCAGGATGGTCGTGAACTGCGGCACATCCGCATAGTCATAACTGCTGTCGATGCCCAACTGCGGTGCGCGCCCAACCCGGCGGCTATAAAAGACCAGCGGGTCCATCCAGTTGATATTCCAGTTGCTGTTCAGGCCTTCGCGGCCAAAGCGGAAAATATTGGCGTCTTCGACGAAAAAGGGCCGCCGCTCTTCATAGAAGGTTTCGTAGGCCGACAGGTTGACCACCGCCGGATCGACTTCCACTTGCCCAAAATCCGGGTTCACCGTGGCGTTCATGGTCAGGTTGTTGGACAGCGGCATTTTCAAGTCCACGCCAACGTTGCCGGAGAACTGGGGGTCGGAGTTGAAGGGGTCATCGGCATCCGGATTGAGGGATTCCGCCTTGCCCAAAACGTAAGGCCGCAGTTCGGCTTTGTTTTGGGGTTCGATGCCACTGATTCCCACCAGGTCGGGGAAACGGATGCCATAGCCGGCGCCGCCGCGTGGATTATGGAACAGCTCGCTGCGTTCGTTGTAGCGCAGGATGCGGCGCGAGAGGTTCATGCCCCAGACCTGATCCTGGGCAGTGGGGAATTTGAGTTGTGAGAAGGGGATGCGGATTTCAGCCGTCCAGCCCAGGTCATCGATTGTTGTGGCGACTTCCCAAACCCCATCCCACGAAAGATCGTCCCAGCCATCGTTGTAGAGCACCGCGTCGTTGATGACGCCGGCGGGGTTGACCGAGAATGAAAAGGCGTTTCGGTCGTCGTTGAAAGTATCGAGGTTGAGGTAGAGCCAATCCGAAGAAGGTCCGGAGTCCCGGCGGCCGAGTCGTGAGGCGATGGAATCCGGGGCCGAGTCGTACATGCGTGCGGCCACGTACAGGGCCTTGTCGTCATAGGCTACCCAGAATTCAGTCCGGTGGCGCGGTGCGCAGCCATTGTCCGGATCATTTTGGATCAGGCGGTCTTCACCCGGTTGCTGCCAATCCCGGTCATCCAGAATTCCGTCCAACTCGACTTTGCCCTGCAAGCGGTACGCCCGAATCTGACTGGCCACCGGCACCAGCGCCGGGTCGCAATCCCAGGCCGATTCGGAGTTGGGTTCGTCAGTTGCCAGGCTGGAACCAACGCAGGCCAGAAGGAGAATTGACGTCAGAAGAATACGCACGGGGGCACCTAACAGAGTAGACATTGCAGTCCTCTCGGAGACGTTGACTCGGTCAATTTGATGAAGAGGAATACCGGTCGGGGGGAACGGACCCTCATGAGGCCCCGCGCAAGCATGGGCGCCTGGGGTCCTTGTAGGTAATGACGATTCAAAATCAATTAGGGTTGGAATATTTGGAAATTTAATTGACCGATGAACTTGAAGTGTCAGACGCCTTGTTGCCTTTTTTGTGTATTAGTGGTTGAAAACACTTCGAATCCAGTGTGTTCGATCAAAACAACACCAGCTATTGACCCCTTGGAGGACTGTTGGATTTCCCATGGTTGGAAAAAGGTCGTTGGGCTACTAATGCGACAAACCTGACATAAATTGGTATGCTGATACCATAGCGGTCCTGTCGCGTGTCTGTTGTTTTGATGCGCAACAATTGATGACATATTCAGACTGTTTTACAAGGGGGATGAATTATGCGAACCAGAGGGTTCTTCGTCGGCCTGCCCATTGGCCTGGCAATACTCGGCGTCCTGCTCGCTCTTACCACCACTTTTCCTACAGCATCTCGCTCCGCATCACAGACTCCGATCAGTCCCGGACTGGATGCCGTTATGCGAGCATCGGATCATCCGGTGCGTACGGCTGCGGGGCGTATTGCCGTGTGGGTCTACTTCACCGAACGCGGGTGGACGCCGGCGCAGCGAGAATCTGCGTTGGCCCAGGCGGAGGCAAACCTTTCGCCGAAGGCGGCACGCCGTCGCAGCAAAGTCGCTCTTTCGGGAGAACGCCTCGTTGACGTGTTCGACCTTCCATTGGCCCGGGATCACCTGGCTGCCGCGGCGGCCACCGGCGCGGAGTTGCGTCAACAAAGTCGCTGGCTCAATGCAGCCAGTTATAACGTCACCGATGCTCAAGTGCGTGCACTCGCTTCGCTGCCACAGGTGCGCCGCGTAGATGTTGTTTGGCAAACCCAACCCATTGAACCGGTGTCTGGGAAGACGGCATCTCAACCATTGCCCGACATGACATCTGAGCCGTCGAATCAATGGACGCTCGACTACGGCGCGAGTTTGGCGAGTCTTGAATTGATCAATGTGCCGCCTGTGCATGAGCTCGGCTTCACCGGCGCCGGCGTCACCCTGGGCATGCTTGACACCGGTTTTCGCATGACGCACGAGGCGCTCGACCATGTCACTGTGCTGGCGCAATATGATTTTGCGGGTGCTGATTCGGTGGTTGATACCGAGCCGGGCGATGTTGCCAATACCCACGCACACGGAACGCAAGTCCTTTCGGTTGCGGTCGGATACGCGCCGGGAAATCTCGTGGGGCCCGCCTACAATTCTTCGGTGGTACTGGTGCGCGCCGACAATATCTCGTTTACAACCCCCATTGAAGAGGATTGGTGGGTGGCTGGGCTCGAGTGGGCTGAGGCGCAGGGAGTGGACCTCATATCGAGTAGCCTCGGATTCTGGTCGTACTACTCGGCCAGTGACCTGGACGGTGATACGGCGGCCGCTACTGTTGTCGCCGACATGGCGGCAGCGCGTGGGGTGCTTGTGATCAACGCTGCCGGCAACCTGGGTGGGGCCAGCTTCGATGTGATCGTCTCTCCAGCCGACGGCGACAGTGTGGTGGCGGTCGGCATGACCGATGTCAATGGAGTCATCGATATCTGGTCATCGTCTGGACCCACCTATGATGGACGCACCAAACCGGATGTCGTTGCCCATGGCTCCGGGGCAACCATCGTGGATGCCAATGACAACTTTGCCTATACAACTGGTGGTGGTACTTCCCTAAGCGCTCCGTTCGTGGCGGGGGTTGCTGCATTGATTCTTGAGCGGGCCCCGTTTTTGGGCCCGATTCAGGTTCGTGAGGCACTGCGTGAAACCGCCGGTCGTCACGAATTCCCAGACAATAGCTACGGATGGGGCATGGTTGACGCATTGGCAGCCGTCTACTATTGGGGGCCGAATTTTACGCACGCACCGGTGTCTGTTGTTGAGGACACCGCCGGCCCGTATGCTATTGAGACAGTTCTAAATGACCAATTTCCACTCGTGGCGGAGCCGCCCACGCTACTTTATCGCGTCGATGGCGGCGCGTGGCAGCCCGTGTCTCTGAGTGTTGCAAGTGGTGAAAATTACAGTGCGGAAATTCCAGGCCAACCGACGGGTTCGAGTGTCGAATACTACTTTGAGGCTTCCGACACACGGGGGCTCACTGCACGATTGCCTCTGACCGCACCCAGCGAGGTCTTTTCTTTCACCGTAGAGCAGGATTTATCACCACCAACGGTTGTTCATTCGCCGCTTGCCGGGCAATCGTTGGCCGCTTGGCCGCCGGCTGTTGCCACTGCTGTCACCGACAATTTTGGAGTCGCCGAAGTTGCCATGTCCTTCAACATCAACGGTGGTCCCTTGGACGGTCCGCATTTGTTGTTGCCTGGGCAGGATGGTATTTACGCTCGCAACTTCCCCTTCGACGCCGGGAGTTTGCTGGTGGGTGATCTGGTCAGCTACACGATTACTGCCATGGACGCTTCTCTGGGCGCCAACCAAACTCAGTCCGGGCCACACGTGTTTGAGATCATCGGCAGCGCCGGGCGCGTGTTGGTGATCGATGACGCTTCTGGTGAAGTGGGCACCGTGGCGGGTTGGCTGAATACTGCTGGGTACACCACAACAGTGGTCGCAGCGTCCACGGTCGTTGCGAGCGATTTCGACAACAGGGAAGTCGTCGTATCACTTTCGGGTGACAACGTCTCGCCATTGAGCCATCTCACGATGCGCACCCTGCTCGAGAACTGGGGCAGTGGCGGTGGTCGCCTGCTCATTGAGGGCGGCGAGACTGGATTTGCGGCACTCGTTTTTCCCGGTTACGGCAGCTTCGGTGCCACCGTCATGCATGTGTCGTCATGGGTGGGAGACGCCTCGGGACCGCTCAATGCCACAGCCGGAATGGCTTCGCATGCGTTGCTTACCCAGCCTTTGGCCGTATCACCGCCAGTAGGCATTTCCTATACCAAAGAAAGTGATCAGGACGCCGTCGTGCCTATTAACGATGCAAACCTGATCTTGGTCAACGCTCTGAACACCGGTTCAGGCGGTGCGATTGTCTACGATGACAACCTCATCGACTCCGCAGCTCAATCGGTCTACTTCCCGTTTGCGCTGTCGGCAGTGACCGACCAGAGCCAGGCGCAGGCTTTGGTTGTCAACGCTGTTGCGCATCTGCTCAGCACGGACCTGCCCAGTGGTGTGGATGACGTGCCGGAAACGGCGCCGGCGGTGAGGTTGCTCGGCATATCTCCCAATCCTTTTAACGCACAGGTGATCGTAAGTATTGAAATGGCCGTGAACGGCTTTGCGCAACTGGACATCTACGATGTGCGCGGGAGCCGTATTCGCCGTCTCGTGGACGGAAACGACATGCTTGCGGCCGGGCCACAGGGTTTCCGGTGGGACGGGCGGGACGATGATGGAGGTGCGGTCAGCAGTGGGGTCTACTTCGTGCGGTTGTCGGCAGGACGGACCGTAGAGCTGGGCAAGCTGGTGTTGGTGCGTTAGTACCAGTCGATCAGGCCCCATTCGCTGGCGCCTGCCACGAACTCTCATCGTGGCAGGCTCCAGCTTTTAGACACCCGATCAGTTCATCGCATGCTCATCTTTTGCGCTGTAGAGATACCAGTCTCCATTGTCCCGCGGGACCACCGCTTCAACCTCAGGATGTTTAGGGCCAACTTCGTCCCAGACTTCGACATACCGGACCGGATTATTGCCCGCATGCATGGGGAAGAAGGTCGTGGGGCCGAACTTCTCCAGGGTGTAGTCGATGCCGGTGCGTACGGCCACCGGGTCACCAAAATTGCAACCGGTGGTGGGCAACATGGTCAGGTCCGGGTGATGGCCGGCCGCCACCAGATATTCAATTTCCGGACAGTAGTTGCCGCTCAGATCGCGTTCGCGATTGGCGTGATCACCGGCGTGAAAGATCTTCAAGCCATCGACCTCGACCATGAAGCCCACGCCGCTGTCGTTGGAGGCGATGGTGTGCACCGTCACTTCGCCGAACTTCTTCGTTTCCCGGGGACCGATGGATTCATGGGCGGGAACGTTCTCGTCGTTGGGCTCAAAACCCAGCACATAGGTGATGTCCTTGACCTGTTCGCTCCATTCGAAAATCACCGGGTCGTAGTGGTCACCGTGGATGTGGGACGCGAAGACCGTCACTTTCTGGCCGGCCAGTTCGGCGGCGCAAATGGTGCCGTTGGCCAGGCCGGGGTTGTCGGCGCCGCGACCGTTTTCGTAGTAGTCAAAAATCAGCAGGTTGTTCTGGGTCTGGACCGCCATGGCGCTGTGGCCGAGGTACCACACCCGGGCGTCGCCTATGACCGGGGCCTTGGCTGCGTTCAAAGCACCAGGACACTTGCCGTCACATTTTTTCGTGGTGCCGGCCAGTTCGCATTCGTTGGTGGCTTTAGCCGACCCCGAGCCGGCCTTGGCCAGGACCTTGGTGATCTTGTAATTGCCGTGGTTGCTGGCCAGCATGATGGGCGTGGCGCCGGCATTGTCGGCGGAGTCCAGTGGAGCACCCGCCTTGACCAATGTGACGGCGACATCTCCATAGCCCCGAGCTGCGGCGACGTGCAACGCCTGGCGGCCCTGTGGTGTCTCGACCAAATCAACCTTGGCGCCTGCTGCAATCAGGGCCTCAACATCGGCCAGATCTCCGCGTTCGGTGGCCTTGATCAGGGGTGTTTGTCCCCGTTCCAGGGCCAGGTTGGGGTCAGCTCCCGCTTTCAGCAGGACAGCCATGACTTCGTCGTTGCCCATCCAGGCCGAGGCCAGCAATCCCGTCCGGCCGAAGTTGTCCTTGTGGTTCATGTCGGCACCAGCCTGTAGCAACAGTTCTGCTGTCGCGCCGTTTCCGCGAAAGGAGCACTGATTCAGGGCGCTGGCGCCATTGGAGTCCACATGCTTGGCGTCGGCACCATTGGCCAGCAGCCAGCGCACGGCATCGGACTGACCGCGGGTTGCAGCACTGATCAGTGGGGTCGCGCCCGTGTCGTTGGCGGTATCGACGGCCACACCGGACGCCAGCAACATCTCCAAAATCTCCACATTTCCGCTGGCGGCGGCCGGATGCATATAGGTGCCGTTGTTCGGATTGTCGGTGGTGAAATCGAGGCCGGCATCGAGCAGCAACCGGGTGACGTCCAGGTTTCCTGAGGCCATGGCGAAGCTGACCGGGGTCGCTCCATTCAGGTCGTTGTGATCCACGGCGGCGCCGTGCTTCAACAGCAGTTTGGCCGCTTCGGGCTGACTGCGGAGGCAAGCCACCATCAGGGGCGTGCTCTCGTCCCTGTCGTACCCATCGACGACGGCGCCGTTGGCGATCAGATACTCGATGATCTCAGTTTGACCGGCAACAGCTGCGGTGTGCAGGGGCAGGCTCTGGTCCCGGTTTTCGTCAGCTTGGCTGACTGCTTCCGCGTCAGCTCTGACCAGAGCCTGAACGCGGGGCAAATCACCCGCGTCGATGGCCTGATGGATCTCACCGGCAGTTGCCGCGGTGGCCATCAATATCAGTACAAAAACAATTACCCAATGACGTAAGAACATGGTCGTGCCTCCAGATTTACCCGGCTTGGGGAGTGGGGTTAACTGGGTGAAGCACGACGCGGCGCCATTGTGGTTGCAAGCGAAGTGGCAAATGCGTTGAAGCGGACCGAACGGAAGGTGAATGGGGTCAATTTTGCGACAGACGGTCCGCTCTGGCCGGCGAAAAACCCTGTTAGAGCGGATCACCCAGCAGAATTTCCAGTTGGGAATGGTAGGAACGGGTCAGCTTCAGATGGGCGCCGCTGCGCAATTCGACCTGGTACTCGCCCTTCTTCAAGGGCGCCAGTTCGCAGACACGGTCCAGGTTCACGATCACCGACCGGCTGATGCGCAAAAAGCCTTTGTCAGACAGGCAGGTGGCCAAATCGTTCAGGGTCCGGCGCACCAAACAGGACCGCTGGTCGCAGTGGACCTTGGCATAGTCGCCGTTGGCCTCGATCCAGTCGATGTCGTCGACCTTCAGGAACGAGATGCGGCCGTTGGTTTTGACCACCATTCGGCCAGCGTAGGGGTGGGGATGGCTTTGGTCCTGCCGCAGGCGCAGGACCTGCTCGTGGGCGTGGGACCAAGCGGTCTCGAAACGATTGGCGGAGAACGGCTTCAACAGATAATCCAGGGCGTGAACCTTGAACGCCTCAAGGGCATATTGGTCATAGGCGGTGACAAAAACGATGATCGGCATTTGATCAGCCGGTATGCGGTCGACCACCTCGAAGCCGTCCAGATCCGGCATCTGGATGTCGAGGAACAGCACGTCAGGTTGGTGCTCCTCGATGGCTTGCAACGCCGCACGCCCGCCACCGCATTCGGCGACGACTTCGCATTCGGCGAGGTCTCGCAATCGCAGCATCAGGTTTTCCCGGGCCAGGGGCTCGTCATCCACGATGATCGTGCGAATGGGTTTCATGATTCCGTTCCCGGGTTGGAGGCGGTTGTTTCAGTCTGACAACGCAGGGGCAGGGAGCGCGGCGCCACCGTGCCGCACTGGGGGCCGTCTGCCAGATCGAAAGCGTGATCGTCGGGATAGAGTTGTTGCAGGCGGGCCCGGATGTTGCCCAGGCCAACACCTTCGACGGGTATTTCGGCGGGTAGCCCGGGGCCGTTGTCCGCAACCGTGATCATCAGCCGTTCGTCGCGTGCGCTCGCGTTGATGGTGATGGTTCCGACGCCGTCGACTTTACCAGCTCCGTGACGGACGGAATTTTCCACCAGGGGCTGCAGCACCAGTGCGGGCAGAACAGCCTTGCGTGCCGCGTCGTCAATTTCCAGGCTGACCTGCAACCGGTCGCCGAATCGCTCGCGTTGGATTTGCAGATAAGCCTCCAGGAAGTCCAGTTCCACATCCAGGGGCACCACCTGGCTGTTGCCGCTGTCGAGGGTCATGCGCAGGAAGTCGCTGAGCGCCAACAGCATCCGGTGGGCGCCCTCGTTGTCGCCACGCATGATCAGCGTGCTGATGGCGTGCAGGGCGTTGAACAGGAAATGGGGCTGCAGTTGCATGCGCAAGGCGTCCAGGCGGGCGTCGGCCAGAGAGGCCTGCAGGTTGGCCTTCTCCACGGCCAGTTGGGCGCTGGCCCTTTCTTTTTCCCGGTAGCTGCGATTGGCTTCCACCAACAGGACCGCTGCCACTGCGATGGTGTAGAGCATCAGTTCCAGTTCAACGACCTGAGTCAGTCGCTTGGCCACGCTCGCGACAAATTCAGTCCATAGGGGAATTTTGCCCTGAATTCCATAATAGGCCAGTTGAGTGGCGCCGATGTGGACGTGGGCATAGACAAGGGCTGTCGCGATATGGATCATCGTGATTTTGATGCGACGTCCAGCAGGAAACGCCAGGCGCCTGGCGAACCAGGCCACCGCCGGCATCAGCAGGGCCGCGGTCCACCAGAATGGCAGATAATTGACGACGAGTTTTTGCCACGGTATGGGCTTGCCACCGATTTCCTTAAAAACGTAGTACTGACCGGAGTCGAACAGTCCTACAAGGCCGGTGGCGGCCAGGGATATCAGCAGCACGTTGAGCAGGAAGCGTGAAGTTGGGCGTTCGGATTCTGGCGCTGTGATCATCGGGACTCCGGTTGTGTGGCGAAGGACGATCGTTGATATAGTTGGCAACCCATTCTAACGGAAATCGTAAGGAATTGTTGCTGTAGTATTTGACTGCGATGCTGAATAAAGCCGAGTGAAAGTATCGCGCTTTTGGCAGGTGCTCCTCTCGAAGCAGGGGTTTCAAATGGCATGACTTTTTACTTATTTTGGCAGACAATGCCGAAGTAGGGGGAGAGATTGTCAGATAGCTTATTGAATTGGGTCGTCGACAAGGAAGCTTGCTCAGGATTGATTGTGAATTTTATGCCTGTCAAATTATTTTACATCAAGTGCTTGTTGTACACTGCCTTGGCGGCTTTTTTGCTGACCCCTGGTTCGAGCTCTGCCCATTCGACTGTACCTGCTTCCACCAATACACACGATCTGTCTCAAGGGCATTTCAGCGTCATCAGGCACTGGACCTATGCGGTTGGTGATGGTTCGGATTTGTCGATCCAGGACCTGGATCGGGCCAGTTGGAAGACCCTCGCTGAGCAGCACGGTGAGTATACGCCAGGGGTCCAATGGTATCGTGCCGACATCCATTTAGAAGGAACTCAAGATGAGTTTGATATCCTGGCCCTGTCGATAGGGGGCCTGGCGTCGGCTTTCGAATTGTATTGGGATGGAAATCTGATTGATTCAGGTGGAGTAGTTGCCAACTCTCTCGAAGATGAAGTTTCAGGTCCGATAAAAAAGGTCGTCAGACTAAAAAGAGAACTGACCGATCCAGGTGATCATAAAATAGCCATCCGGCGCTCCAATTTTCACAATAGAGACCAACGTTCTTTGGGCAGAATCGTAATTGGCTATCACTACAACTTTCTCTATGACTATTCATACAAAAGCAGTTCTCGGGTGTTTGTGGGTGGGGCATCTCTTTTGTCGGGTCTGTTTTGTCTCGCCATGTTTTTTGCCGGCAGTCGCCACCGTTCATATCTGCTGTTTGCCTTTTTCTGCTTCATCAGATTGTTTTTTGATGTTTTCACGATTCTCAGTCTGTACAACGATATAAGCATCGATCATCTCCAGTGGATATCCTTGCTGTTCAAATACGGTATGGTTTTATCCACGTGGTTCTTTGTCACCTTTGTTGTTTACACCTACGGCATCCCACGAAAATCATTTGTCATCCCCTTCGTGATCCTGGTGGCGTTGATATCGATCTGGCTGCAGGCAAAAATTCCCGGCCAACCACGCGTCTATGCCGAGTTGCTGCCCATAGTAGCGGCGGTGCTTCTTTTGTACTCCATGTCCCGCAAAGCCACCGGCAGTATTGCGGCCTTTGTCGGTGTGGTCGTTTGGCGAATTTTTAAATATCCCGACCTTTTTTCCAAGACGGCCGACAATCACCTGTTCTTCTATATCACCGGTGATATCGTCTTCCTGTTCTGTATTGTTTTTTCCATCAGTCGCATGATTCATGAGCAAAACCTGCAATTGCAGGAGATCAAACTGCGTTCGTCCCGTCTGGAGGTTGATCTGCTCAAGAAAAACATCCAGCCGCACTTTATTCTCAATACTTTGCAATCGATCATGAGCTGGACCAAAAAGAAGCCGGAAAATGCTGCCCTGCTGATCGAAGCCCTGGCTGAAGAATTTCGCATGATCAACCACATCGCTGATAAAAAGCTGATTCCCCTCCATCAGGAAATTGATCTGTGCAACACCCATTTGAAGCTCATGGGTTTTCGCATGGGTTCGACCTATGAACTTGTTACCGAGGGCTTGTGTGAAGATGTTCAGGTGCCCCCGATGATCTTCCACACCCTCATCGAAAATGCGCTCACGCATTCGTTCGAAACGCAGGAAAGCGGGACGATTCGTTTGTTGTGCGAGGTGGATGATCAGAAGGCTGTCTACCATCTGTCCAACACGGGGTCACGTTTGAAGGCGACTGCCCGGAAATCAGAAAACGACATACAGGAGGGGATGGGGCTCAAGTATATCAAGGCGCGGCTGAACGAGAGCTTCTCAGACAACTGGAGCTTGGACTATACCTTGGATGATGAACAGTGGAAGGTCACCATTGTCATCGAACATCCATCCATCGCATGAACCGGGAAAGCCAACTGATGCCCATGAACATCCTCATTGTTGAAGATGAATACCCCACCGCGGAGTACACCCAGCAACTCTGCCGGGAAATCCTTCAGGACCGGATTCTTTCCGTCACCATGGTTCATGACCTGGCCGGCGCATTGGCGCATGTGGAAAAGAACGCAGTGGATCTGTGTTTGCTGGATCTCAATCTTCACGGTGAGAACGGGTACGAGTTGCTGCAGACGGCGGCGGCCCAGTCCTTTCATACGGTCATTGTCTCGGCCTATCCGGATCAGGCCCTGGAGGCGTTCCAATACGGCGTCCTCGATTTTATCGTCAAGCCTTTCGGGAAAAAACGACTTCAGGAAGTTCTCAACAGGGCCCAGGATCAAACTAAGAATGACGACGCCAGCACGAAATATCTCAGCGTGCGGGTGAAAGAGAAATATCGGCTCATCGAAATTGAGACCATCATGTATATGAAATCGGTCGGGGCTTATGTTGAACTTCATTTCAAAGAGGGGAAAATGGAGTTGCTGTTGAAGACGATGAACCGCCTTGAGCAGATACTTCCGGCCTACTTTTTTCGCACGCACCGGTCCTATTTCGTGAACTTGAATGAGATCGAATCGTTTTGCCACGCCAGTGGCGGTACGTATGAACTCACCTTAAAAGACGGCACGGCATTACCGTTGAGTCGATCCAAATACAAGATTCTTTACGGCATATTTCACAACTGATTAACGCCGACTACCCCGCCAAATTCTGCCTGGATTGCATCCTGTAAAACCATATTGAAGTTTGTGCAATATCGCTTCTTTCGCCCCAACTTCTCCGTTAGTTGCGCGTAGGACCCCCGACTGAGACCGTCGAGGGTGCCTATTGAGAAAGGTGC
>DAOVTU010000353.1 GCA_030632925.1 Candidatus Krumholzibacteriia bacterium
CGCGGTGAGATTCTGGCGCTGGATGACCGCGCCATCGAGGTGGCCTACGACTCGGATGGCGGGCCGGCCAAGTACCGCACCTACATCGAAAACCTGCGCCGGCGCCGCACGCGGGTGCTCGGCGAAGAGGCCGAAAAAGTGCTGCAATTGGCGGGCGACAACTTGTGGGCCGAGATCGATCTGAACGAAATTCCCAGTCCTTTGGAAGACACCTTCGGCGCCATCATGTCGGACATCACTTTGCCCGTGGTGCACGACGCCGAGGGCAATGAAGTGCAACTCACGTTCTCGAACCTGGGCCGCTTCCGCGCCTCGCCCAACCGCGAAGTGCGCGCCGAAACCATGACCGCCTTCTTCGCCACGTTGCGCCAATACCAGCACGCGCTGGCGGCAACCCTGGGCGGCCAGTTCAAACTCGACGTGATGTACGCCCGTGCCCGCGGCTACGACACCGCCCTGCACGCGTACATGGACAAGGACAACATCGACACCGCAGTCCACGACAATTTGATTGCCGCGGTGAATGCCAACGTGAAGCCGCTGCACCGCTATGTCGAGTTGCGCCGGCAGGTTATGGGCTTGGAGAACGTGCATATTTACGATCTGTACGTGCCCCTGACTGAGGCTGCCGAGATGGATGTGACCTACAAGGAGGCCATGGAAATATTACCCGCGGCCCTGGCGCCATTGGGCGACGACTACGTTTCGCGCCTGGTGCACGGCCTGGACCCGAAGAACGGCTGGATCGATGTCTACCCCAGCGACGACAAGGACAGCGGCGCCTTTTCGGCCAGCGTCTACGGCGCCCATCCCTACGTGAAAATGAACTACCAGGACAGCCTGGATGACTTGTCGACCCTGGCCCACGAGTATGGCCACGCGCTGCACAGCGAATTGGCCATGGAGAACCAGGCGTACCCGGACTTCCGTTACGTGGCCTTCCTGGCCGAGATCGCCTCGACCTGCAATGAAGCCCTGTTGTCGGATTATCTGGTGAGCCAGGCCGAGACCAAGGAGCAGAAGGCGGGCATCATGGCAGCCGAGTTGGAGAGCATCCGGACCACGATTTACCGGCAGACCTTGTTCTCGGAATTCGAACGACTGGTGCATGGTTTTGCTGAAACAGGCACCCCGATCACTGCCAACCTGTTGGCCGAAACCTACGCCGGTTTGGTCCGCACCTATTATGGACCCAACTTCACCGTCGATGAAAACGATGGCATGGAGTGGGCCTACATTCCCCACTTCTACTACAAGTATTACGTGTACAGTTACGCCACGGGACTGAGCAGCGGCTTGGCCATTGCCGAGCGCGTCAAGGAGATGGGCCAGCCGGCAGTTGATGGCTATCTGGCCATGCTCAAGGGTGGCTGCAGCGCACCTCCCATTGAATTGTTGCAAGGCGCCGGTGTGGACTTGACCGAACCTACCGCGGTGACCGCGGCCTTGGAACGGTTCGACCGGACGATCACGGAACTGGCGGAGATCCTGGAAGTCGAAGTTCCGTAACTCACAGCTAACAAAACAGATCTGAACGATAGAAACGCCGGCCACGACGCCCCTTGTCGTGGCCGTGGTTTTGTGATACGGTGCGTTGGTTGGTTTCTGTGCGAACACTGCTCACACCCCCTGAGAACCTGGAGGTCCGGCCTAACATCCCTTGCTAGTCCCTATCCATGCGAACTCGTATAAATGTGCACCATTTGCGAAAGGCAGGGACTTATGTATGGTCGGAATCCGTCCCGCATTCCTACATATCTCATTCACATAATCGCCATCTGGCTGTTGATTCTGTTCATCCCCACGATGGGCCAAGCCCAGTTGGAATCGACGATGCCCCTGGAGGTCGGCAACAGCTGGACCTATGCCAGCGACACCGCCAACCTGACGATCACCGTGACCGAGACCATGACCGTGTTGGGACGACCGGCATATCGCCTGGTCTACGACCGGGGCTCTTCATCGCTCTACGAAGAATACCTATCCTGGAATAGTCAGGGACAACTTCTGCTGCACGGGCGCCAAGGGGGACTCACACCGCCCGTTGTTTTTGATCCGCCGCTGGTCTGGTTCACGCCCGGAGCCCAGGAAGGACTCGGGGGAACGGTGAACGTCTACTCGGATCTCGAGGGAACGTCCACGCCGGTGGTCGCCACCTACTATGTGGCTTTCATGGGTGATGAAGTCATCAATGTGCCGGCTGGGTCCTATACCACGACCCACGTCGACGAGTTGGCCTCTGTGGGCGAAGCTCGCTGGTACACGCCGGATGTCGGTCTGGCCCAGTTGAACTACCTGCACGGCGGCACTGCGACCTATCGGTTGGTCTCGCACAATATGGCTGTGGGGATCGAAGAAATGTCGTGGTCTCATCTGAAAGCTTCGTACCGTTAGTTGAGGGCGGCAACTCCCGGTCGGGGGTTGCCGCTATCTAAATCTCCAGGCCGCAATCGCGCCAAACGAGCCAACCGCGCTTCAGCCACAGATCTTCCCGCGCCACATCGTAGCCTTTGGTTTTCATGGCCTTGCCAGCGGCTACAAACCAGGCCCGCGGCCCCCAGGTTTCGGCGCTGCGGGTATCGCGCGCGGCAGCTTTCCAATCTTCCATGAATCGAAAGGCCGGATCGCCCGGCACCATGCGGTGGATGAAGCTCTTGGGCAGGCGGGTCTGGAAAGCGTCCGGATCCAGGCCGCCGCGGGTGTTCAATCCCAGTACCAGGGCTTCCAATTCCCAGCCCAGGGCGGTCCGCCGCACCATGTTCGCCGTCCACACACGGCCATAGGGATCACTGGTGCCGTCCATCAACAACCCACCCGGCAATACCTGCGCCATGATCTGGTCGTAGGCCGGACGCACTTCCTCCACGTCGTATTGGCGCAGCACATTGAAGGCCCGCACCAGGCGTACGGTTTCAGCGTGTCCACTGCGATCTGTTTTCAAGGGCAGGTTGAAGCCGCCCAAGCGAAAATCGGTGCGCTCGTCAACAAACGGCTGCGCGCGAGCCACACGGTCCGGCTCGATCTCCACCCCCAGCACGCCAAGTTTTCGGTTGAGCCGCCGCAGGCGAGCAGCGCTTTCGAGGGTCGTGGTCGGCTCGGCTCCGTAACCGAGATCCACATAGAGGGCGCGTTGGTAATCTCCGTCGCCACGGGTGATCAGGGCGGGGTCATAGGCCGCCAGAAAAGCATCAACGCGGCGCAACCGATTGGGCGCCGTCTTGCCGCGGGTGATCTGCCCCTGAGGGCGGGTGGCCGAGCGGGCCGGGTTCCGGCGAGGATTAGGTGTCATCACGAACTTTACCGCGGCGAACTTCTTCCACCCCACCAACCAGCGACCATGTGTTGTCACCGCCCGCCGAACGCAGGGCCGCCACCAGATGGCGCGTGCGCACGCCTATCCGGCAAACAAACAAGGTGTGATCGCCTTCTTTAGTCAGAGCCAAAACACGATCCGTATCCGAAAGCGGCACATGATCCCAGCTCGCCTCCCGCGGGGTCATCTGAAGCCGCTCGTCAGCTTCGCGGATGTCGACAATCCGGCCCTCAGGATGGCTGTCCAGAAACTCAGCCAGGCTCACTTCCCAGTCCAGATTCGGCTCGTATTCCGTGTCGGCCGCAGTCTGTATCCGGGGCTGTTCACCGCACAGCGGACAGTCCGCCAACCGCGGCCGTTTGATTGTCGAATTGCCCAGCGTCAACAGGTCCACCAATACAGTCGCGGCGGTCGCCGGACTCGATCGCTCAGTAATCACCTTGATGGTTTCCATGGCCTGCAAACTGCCCAACACCGCCGGCACCGCACCCAGCACGCCGGCTTCGGCGCACGAGGCCACGCAGTCGTCCGCCGGCATCTCGGGCCAGGCGCACCGCAGGCATCCGGCCTTGGTTTCGGCGCGGAAATCAAACACCTGCAACTGGCCCTCGTACTGATATATACTGGCCTGTACCAAGACCTTGTGTCCGCTGTAACAGGCATCATGCAGCCTGAATTTGGTGGTGAAGTTGTCGGTGCAATCGAGCACCACATCATGCTGGGCGATCAGATCAGCAGCATTCTCGGCCCCAAAACGATCAGTCTGGGCGGTGATCTTGATCAACGGATTGAGCGCCGTCAGGCGCTGTGTCGCCAGCACGGCCTTGTACTCACCCACGTCCTCATGACTGTAGAGAGTTTGCCGATGCAGGTTGGAAACATCCAGGCGATCGCCATCGCAGATGGTGATCTGCCCCACGCCGGCGCCCACCAGGGAACTGAGGGCCGGACACCCCAAACCGCCCGCACCCACGACCAGCACTTTGGCGTCGCGCAATTTTTGCTGAGCCGGCGCGCCAAAATCGGGCAGGCACAATGGCCGGCTGTAATATTCTTCTTCTTTGAAACCCGGTCCGTGATGGTGGTAGCACCCTTGGCAATCCACCCACTCGGCGGGGCCCTCCACGTA
>DAOVTU010000539.1 GCA_030632925.1 Candidatus Krumholzibacteriia bacterium
CGTCGTCGATGCGGCCCAGGTCGCCGGTGTGCAGCCAACCGTCAGTCCCGATGGCTTCGTTGGTGGCCTCTTCGTCGTTGTAGTAGCCCAACATCCGGTTTTCGCCGCTGACCTGCACTTCGCCGATGCCGGTCTCTTCGTTCTTGTCGGCAATGCGGCACTGCATGGTAGGCACGATGCGGCCCACACTGCCGGTGGGCGGCTGGTCGTTAAAAACCGAGTAGCTGATCAGGGGGCCGCACTCGGTCATGCCGTACCCGCTGGTCATGCGCAGGCCAATTTTGCGGAAGAAATCTTCAATGTCCTTGTTGATGGCGGCCCCGCCGATGACCATCTCCTTGAACTGCCCGCCGAAGACTTCGTAGATCTGGTCGTGGATTTTCTTGTACACCAGTTTGTTCAGTCCCGGCACCTTGAGCATGAACTGGATCTTCGGTGTTTCGAGCACGGGCTTGATCCGGTTACGGTAAATTTTTTCAATGACCAACGGTACCGACATCACGACCACCGGCTTGTATTTCTGGAAGGCGGCAACCAGCACCTTGGGCGTTGGAATTCGGTCAATATAGATGACATGACAGCCGGCTATGGTGGGCGCCAGGAAATCGAAGGCGCAACCGAACACGTGGGCCAGAGGCAGGAACGAAACCATCTGGTCGCCGGGTGTGAGGTCAATGCACGAGTTGAAGAACGTGACGTTGGCAATGAGGGACTGGCCGTTGAGCATCACGCCCTTGGAAAATCCGGTGGTGCCCGAGGTGTAGACGATGGCCGCCAGATCGGCGTTGTCCACAGTGGCGAAGACCGGTTTTTGGGCCGTGATGGCGTCGCCGTATTTTTCCTGATATTTTGCTTCGGCGCTTTCGACAATATCGGGCAACTTTTTGTTGTCGTTCCAGGCCAGCGAAAAATTGCGCAGCAGGAAAACACCTTCCAGCGAATCCATCTTGGACTCTTCAAGGCGGTCGTTGATGCTGTCGGCCACAAATAACAACCGGCAGCCGGCATGGCGCACGATGTGCTCGATTTCCGCCGAAGTGAAATCCGGCAGGATGGGCACGATGACCGCGCCGTAGGTCACGGCCGCGAGGTAGGTCGTGCACCAGTGCGCGCTGTTGCGGCCTACGATGCCAACACGGTCGCCGCGCTTGAGGCCCATGGTTTCGAAAATGTGGTGGAACTTGAGAATCTGCTGGCCAACATCGCCGTAGGTTAGCGTGGCGCCATCCAGGTCTGTGTAGCAGTTCACATCCCAGTGTTTGTGGATCGAGTCGGCGATCGACTCGATGAAATTTTCCTTGAGCATGCAATTCCTTTCAGGGGCTCGACAGCCGGATGGTGGTCGCCGGGCGAGTGGCGGCCGCATTGTACCCTAAAAATGGGTGGGGAACAATCAGGAGGGTGTCAGGAGGTCCCGCGCCGGCGGGGAAAAGGAAAAAACCGCGGCACTTCACGCCGGTAATTGAGGTAGGGTTCGCCCAATTCGGCGATCAGTTTGCGCTCTTCGAGCTCGGTTCCGACCAGGACATAGACCATAAAAATGAGTCGCCAAACCAGGTTCACATCGGTAATCGGCAGGCAGAAAGCGGTAAAAAGCAGGGTTCCGGTGTACCAGGGATGCCGGATGACGCCCAGAATGCCGGTTGTGGTGAAGGCGGGGGCCTCGGGTTTGCGTCCAGCCGCGAAATCCCGCAGTTGGGTCAGGCCCAGGAAAGTGCGGCCGTTGTAGCTGCGCGAGCCCAGAAAAAACAGGAGGGCAGCTTCGAATAATCCGGCCCAGCGCACCCAATTCCAGCCGCCGGGCCAGTCCCAGAGCATTTGCTGGGGTTGGGCGCGCAACCAGACAAAGAGCAAAGCCAGGGTGGCCGTGCTGTAGATTACGTACAGAGCCCGGTCCAGCACATGGTAGCGGGGAAACAGGGCCCGCACGCGATCGCGCACCGCATGGGTGATCGGCACGGTGTGGCCCACGCACCACAAAGAGGTCAGGATGGCGGTCCAGATGAGATGTTGCGGGACAGCCATAGGCGAGGGCCGATCGGATGAGGTGCGGTTATTAGCTGCCGGAAACGTTGTCCCGGCTCCACGGATGCCGTATTATCAGTCTTGGACCCCGATTTTGCAAATCATGTGGGAGGGATGGACTTATGATGAGACGGGCATGGAACGTCAGAGGTCTGGTGGCGACTGCTGTCCTGGCGACAGTGCTGACGGGATTTGTGGCCACTACGGCCCACGCCTGGCAGGCACCGGCACACTGGACAGAGATCGGCACCGTCAGGGCCTGGATGGCGACGGACACCAAGTTTTATCGCATTCGCGAAGAATCCCAATATCTCAACGAGTCCCAGTTCAAGGTGAACCAGGTCAAGGAATACGCCAAGACCCGCGAATACCGCGGCAGACTCGATGGCATCGGGTTGCAGACCTGGCAGACCCTGACGCCTGCGGAGCAGGAGAAACGCAGCACAGAGTCCCAGCGCGAACTCAAGTTCCTGATCGACTTTCGCAGTCGTATCCTCAACCAGGTGCAAAATACGCGGACCGGGATTCCCTCCGGGTGGGGTGCCGAAATCAGCGACCGCACGGTCGTGGGCATTGGCCTGACGAGGCTGGGCACGGCCGTGGCCCTGGACCCGAGCAACCCCTATGCCTGGCACATGTACAGCTATTTTTCGATGCTGGTAGGTGACGAATACCGAGCGTTGCGGGCTCTGGATGGTGCCCTGGCGGCGTTGGATCTTGTCCCGGCCGAAGAACTGCATGAGCTGCGGGTCGAAGTGGATCTGGACCGGGCCTGGATACTGCGGGGACAGGGCGAATTCGCAGCGGCCCAGGTCAGCCTGGAATCGGCCGGCGCCCATGGCGTACGCAGCCTCGAAGCGCGCCTGTTGCAGGGGTTGTTGGCCGCCCAACTGGGTGATGATACCCTGGCCATCACCATTGCCCGGGAACTGCGCGGCAGTCCGGTTCGCAAATTCCCCGCCAACCTGCGCAGCAGTGGCTTCAGTCCCGAATACAACAACGTGGGGGCCTGGAACAAGAAATCCTCGAACTACCTCCACGACTGGATCATGGCTTACACCTGGCTGCGGGTCGGCAAGAAGGATCTGGCCATCGCGGCCTTCGGCGCTCACAACCTGGATGACCAACGGCCTTTCGCCTACCGTTTC
>DAOVTU010000205.1 GCA_030632925.1 Candidatus Krumholzibacteriia bacterium
ACCGCAATTGGCTGGGCGAAGTGCCGGGCCAGGCCGAAGTCTACCTGGGGCTCCAGAACGGCCCTGACGCCATCCGGTTGCTGGCCGGGCTCGTGGTGCTGGATATGGTTGGTTATGGCCCACTGACGGACGCTGAACTGTTTGAGGGCGCACCAGTGCCAGTGCCGACAGGGCGGTCTCTCGCCCGCAAGCCGGACGGGGCAGATACCCAGCACAATGCCAATGACCTGGCGGCGGCCGATGCCACGCCGGGCGCCCGCAATTTCCTGCCCTACAGCCTGGCCCTGGATGAACGGGAGTTTGATCCGCCCTTATTGGCGCGCCCGGGTGACGCGATGCGCGTCACGTTGGTATTGCGCAACGACGGCACGGAAGATTTGCCCGGTGGACCGTGCCAGTTGGTCTACGAGGGAGGCGAGGTGCCGGCTTGGTGGGATGCGACGGCCCCGGATGGCGAGCGTACACTGGTTTTCGTGGCTCGGCCCACGGTGCGCGGGCTGGTGCCGATGACCTGGCAATACATCGTGCCCGGGGTGGGCGATACGCTGCGCCGTCCGGTGGGGCGGGTGCAGGTCGGGGCCGGGGCCCTGCGCCTGCAGGAAGTGATGCCGGCACCGGACCAGGGCCAGGGCGAGTGGGTGGAGTTGCAGTGGTTCGGGAATGAGCCGGTGGACCTGACCGGATACGCCCTGCGGGATGAGGACGGCAGTTGGGTGGCGTTGCCGCCGATGACTCTGGGGCCGGGTCAATTGATGGTTGCGGCCGAAGATTCGGCGGGCCTGATGGATTGGTGGCTGGCCAACCGCCTGGCCGGTGCGGCGGCCTGTGCGGATTCGGAACAGCCCCCGCTGGTGGTGGACCCGGCAGGCTGGCCATCGTTGAACAACTCACCGCCGGACAGTCGGCTCCATGCCGATCGGGTGTATCTGGCAGACCCGCAGGGAGTGGTGATCGATGCGGTGGCCTGGGGCGGGACCGATCACGAGTTGCCGGATCGTGGGCTGAGCCTGGAACGCATTGCCGCCGAGCCGGTCAATCCCGGCGCGGCCCACTGGATGGTGAGCACATCGCTGGCCGGCTCGACACCGGGATGCACCAACAGTGTGGCTTCGGTATCGGATGACAGCGCCGCCGGCGAGGCCTTGAAAGTGACGCCGTCAATTTTGGATCGCGTGACCGGACCCACGGCAGTGCACCTGACATTTGGGCTGGTGGACAACGAAGTCAGTTGGGAGGTTGCGGTCTTCAATCTCTGGGGCGACGAGGTGCGCAACTTCGGTGGGGATGTGCGCGGGGCGGGTCCGCGGGATCTGATCTGGGATGGACGGGACAACTCAGGCCGCGAGGTGGGGGCCGGCGCGTACATCGCCTGGCTCGAAGTCCGTGGGCTGGACGAGTCGGTTTTACGCCGCGAAAAGATCGTGCTGGTGGTGCGATGAAAATCCGTCACCTGATTTTGGCGTTGTGCTTTTGGGTGTGGGCCTGGACTGATCCGGTTCAGGCCTCCGGAGCCCGCGATCTGGCCGACGGTTGGCTGTTGGGGCCTGCCGCTACGGTCGAATTTCTGGCGGGCCAGCCCCTGTCGCCGGACGGGTTCTGGGTCACGGCGGGGCAGAGCCGCTTGTTCAATCTGCCTTCCCTGCCGGTGCTGGCGGTTGAGGCGGGCCTGCGTCTGGGACAATGGCCCGGCAAGCCTGTCCTGGCCGTGGCCTGGCAAACTCTGGGTGAAGGGATTTTTGTCGAAGACCAGCGACGGGTGCACCTGCAGTGGGGCCAGGTTCCGGTCGTGGGCCTGGCCTGGCGTTCGGTTGGCACAAGAACCGGCGGAATCTCCGGCGCTGAAGAAAGGCAGGATGACCGTTGGTCGGTGGACGCCGTCCTACAAGGATCGTGGCGTCCGGTTGCTGCGTCGAAGGTTGAAGCGCGACTCTGGCTGCCCCTGACCTCAGGCGGGCTGAACAGCCTCGCAGATGCCCGGCGGCCATTCCTGCAATTGCAAGGCTGGGCCGGCGCCACGGCCCTGGCCGTGACCGTGGACCGCAAGGCTGATCAGACGCCGACCGTGGCGCTGGAATGGGGCCTGGGTTGGGGTGGTGGGTCGTGCGGCCTGCGGGTGGATCTGGCCACGGGAGTAGCCGGTCCCGTGATCAACTGGCGACGCGGATTGCTGTTGGTGCGCACCTCCCATCTGGCCCACCCTCAACTGGGGGTGACCCACCGGTTGCAGGTGGGCTTCGGGGCATGGGGAGCAGCGCCATGGTGAGGCTGGTGGTGATTCTGGCTTGGGTGGTGCTGGTGTGGCCGCCGCACTTGTGGGCCCAGTCCGGTGTTGATCAGGCTGAAATTGCCGAAGTGTTGACCGAATTGGATGAAGCCGGAGCTCCGGCCACTACCGAAGAAATCGCAGCCTTTTTGGCTGAAGCTTCGGCGGGATCGAGCACGGGCGTATTGCTGGGCCGGTCGGGATGGACGGGCGCTGCTGGCCTGGAGCACACGGCCCGCCTGCGCCTGAACCGGGACTGGTTGGTAGTGCGTGCGCGGTGGCGGCAGTACGCCGATGGTGAGACGCAGGTCGGTGGCGCGGTCATTGTTGGACCGGAACGGTGGCGGCTGGCGGTGGGGCAGTTGGGCCTGGCCCAGGGTTTTGGCATGTTTGCCGGTGGTCCCGGGCGCGGACCTTCGATTACGGCAGACGGCAGCCTGGCCGCCCGGGATCGTGGCCTGGTGCCGTGGACCGGCGCCGCCGCCCCGCAAGGAGTGTTGGGTGTGGCGGCTGAAGTTGAAAGGGGGTTTTGGCGCGTGCGTGTCCTGGCCGGAGAGCGCGGTGCTGAGCCCGCCGCGGATCAACCTTCAGTGGTGACGCAAATCTCCTGTGGAAGCCGAAATTGGCGGCTGAGCGGTCTCTGGTTGTCCGACCCGGCGGAGCAAGGCGTGAGCCTGGCTGGTCGCCTGCAGAGTGGGGCTTTGAAAACAACTTGGGAAGCTGTGTGGCGCAAGCCGGTTGGCAGTGTAGTCCCGTTGGGCGCACTGCTCGTTCAGGCCGGATGGCGCCCCCACCACAAGGTGCGCCTGGAGGTGCTGGGAGGCTGGGCCGACCCGGGGCCGCGGCCGGTGATGGGGCAGAAGCATCCGCTATTTGGCGAGTGGGGTGGTCGGGGGGCAGCGGTGCGCGGAACCTGGCGTGCGGTCAGCGGGCTGGGCCTGAAAATCATGGTCCACCGCGGTCGTGGCCGCGAACCGGTGGCCGCAGGCAGGCTGCCGCTGCGCACGCTGACCGATGCCCTGCTGACCCGCACCTGGCCAGGGGGCTGGAGCGCCGTGGCCCGTTGGCGCGCAGGTGGGGAGCAGGTCAGCACGTGGTCGGAGCGGTTTCCGTGGCAACCGCCGGTCAGGGCCTGGCAGGACAGCCGCCGGGTGCTGAGCCTGAAGGGGCAATGGCGTGGAGAACAGGGCCGGGGGCAAGTCTTATGGCGGCAATTGGACCTGGCCCGCGTGCGGCAGGATGTGGGCTGGGAAAGTGGGGGCACCCGCAGCCTGGTGGCCCTGAGTATGGCCGTGAACTGGGGGCGTTCGGCCCGGGTGCGGGCGGCCTGGACCCTCAGCTGGGGCGATCCGGTGGATCTGGTCAGTGCCGTGGTTCCTTTTGCAGGCTATGTGTTGCCCCGGCACTGGGGCCACTGGCGAGCCGAGCGTCTGGTGGGGTTGGAATGGCGTCGGGGACGGTTTCAGGCCAGGGCGGCCCTTTCCTGGCGGCAGGCAGAAATTCCCTTCGATGGTGCACCGGCAGAGGACGTTCAGGCGGGCTGGTTGGAGGCTGCCTGGGCCTGGTGACGGAAAGCGGTTAATTCTGCGTGGGCAGTGACGATAACCAAGATGACCCATAGTGCTCGACCCACAATGATTTGGGACCCACCGTCCTGTGGTCATTCTCGAGAAACTGACACCCTGGCGGCCATGCCGCTGTGGAGGACGCCCTTGCTGACCGGCCTGGACCATTCTGAACTTTTGGCAGAGAATCTGGACACTGCGGACGCCTGTCCGCCGGAGTCTGTTCTGCAGGAGCTCACCCACCTGGCCATGGTCAATGACGAGTTGCCTTTTTTGGCTGCCGAGTTGTTCGAGCGTTTGCGGAAGATGTCCGGGCAAATTGCTGCCGGGGAGTATCTTGGGGGTATTCAGCATCTCGCTTCCACCGGGAGCCCGGCCGGGGCCCGACTGCTGGCGGCCTTCCTGAATGTGTCGACTCCAGGTGAGCGCCTGTTGCCGGTGGTCAAGGGCCTGAATTCGAGTCGCCGCTACCTGGGCCGACTGGCCAAACTGGCCGATGCCGAAGGCGGATTGAGGCCATTCCAAATCGATTGGCTCAAACGCCAGTCGATCCTTGAATCGACCGCAGGTATCTGGTGCCAGAAGCTGGGCCTGCAGGTGCCGGCGCCCAAGGGTGATCAGCCGGAGCAGCAGCCGCCCTGGCCCATGATGCGGACCGTGTTTGGCCATCTGTTGGAACAGGCCCAGCACGACGAATTCCGGGAGCAGAAGGAAGCGGGCAAATTGCTGGCGGAAATGCTGCGGATGGAAGTCGATGCGTGGCAGGAGCGGATCAGCCATCTGGCGGGAAATATCAATCCCTATCGCGTGGAAAGCGTGATGCGGGTGCTGCCTCTGCTGAACCAGGCTGACAGTGAAATTCGTGACCTGCGCCAGATGACATCCTGGATCATTGAGGGCGATATCGATTCGGCCTTTGTCAAACCCCTGCCGCGCTGGAAAGAGACCCTCGAGGACAAGGACTGGGGCCACCTGCTGCGGGATCTGGGTAAAAACGAGAACCTGGGCGGGCTGGCGCGGTTGGCCAAGGGCCTGTCTACCCAGCCGATCCTCATGTCGCGGCTGGCCGAGGGCGTGCAAAGGGTCATCGATCTGAGTGAAGCGCTGATGGGTGACGACGTGCGGGACTGTCGTCTGGATCTGTTCACGGCCTGTGTGCTGGTCCAATCGCACTACGGCAATGGCCAAGTCGTTTTTACGCTGGAACAGGAACTGGCCGATGCCCTCGACGACATCCTGCCGGACCCCGAGGACGAGGACCACCAATTGCGGGGCATGGCGCAGATGGCGGGCCTGCTGGTCATTGAATTGAATGAAGAGTTACCGACCCTGGTCGATGGCTTGCAAAGAACTCGGGATTTTACCGAAGAAGAAAAGGTGGCCCTGAGCAGCTGGCGTGCCGCGCACAGCAAGGTCGATACGTCGGACCTGGCCGCACTCAGGGAGCAGGGTCTGGCCCTGGCCCGCAAGCTCGATGGTGAGGAAGACGAAGAAGAGGAAGTCGAGGACCTCGGCGCCACGGCCCTCAAGAATCTGGTGATGACCAATATCCAGTCGGTGAGTGTCTTGCTGGGCTTCCTGCGCAATCCCAAAATCACTTCGATTCCCGGGCTGGTCGAAGAAGTGGTGGTGCGCACGCGCAATCCCCAGATCATTGCCACCATCGCCAACGACCGGGTTCTGCACACGGGTTTTGCCAATAAGGGAGTGGCCATGGCCTGCCTGCGCAGTCCGGTCAATGTTTCGGTCAGGGCTCTGCGCAAGTTCTGCCACGTGAAGTACGTTTCAAAGATCGAATTGAAGCGCATGGCCGCCGACCGCACCGGGATCCGCAAGGAAATCGGCCGCGAAATCAAGAAATACCTGGATGCCCTCGCCTAGCCTGCCTTCGGGGGCCAAATCCGGCCCTGACAGATATCCTGCTGACAGTGTTTGCTACGGTTGACTTGCCCCCGCCTGCCGTCTACGTTTGTGTCCTACGGCGGGGCCAAGTGCCCAAGAGGGGTCGTTTTAGGCTCCTGTATTTTAAGCATCCTGAAGCAAAGGGGATCTCCATGCTGGCCAAGAGAATGCAAAGACTGGGCACCGAGACGGCCTTCGAGGTTTTGGCCCGGGCCAAGGCGCTGGAAGCAACTGGCCGGGACATCGTGCATCTGGAGATCGGCGAGCCCGATTTTGATACGCCGCGCAACATTATCGACAAGGGCATCGAGGCCCTGAACTCGGGCTTCACCCACTACGGCCCGGCGGCCGGCATGCCTGAAGTGCGTAAGATTTTTGCCGACTACATCGCCAAGGACCGCGGCATCGAAGTGGGGGCCGAGAACGTCGTGATCGTGCCCGGTGGCAAGCCCATCATTTATTTCCCGCTGGTGGCATTGATCGATC
>DAOVTU010000298.1 GCA_030632925.1 Candidatus Krumholzibacteriia bacterium
GCCGGCGCCGCCGAGATCACCAGCCGTGTTGACGGTCAGGTCCTGATCGCCGCAGATCCGGCCGATCCCACTTCGTATGTTTCCTATGCTGAGTTCCTGCGCAACAACGGCGACCTCAAGGGCGCCGAAGAAGTGCTGGAAGTGGGGCGCAACAAGGCGGTCTCATCCGCACCGTTGCTCGTGGCTCTCGGCGGGGTCTACGAAGCCCAGAATCGCTTGGCCCAGGCTGAAGCCGTCACCCGCGAAGCTCTGGCCATTGATCCGGATTTCGTCGCTGCCCATGTGCGCATGGGTGAAATCTACTTCCACCTGGGCTGGCCCAAGTCCGGCATGGAAAGCTTCCGCACCGCTGCCAATCTGGCTCCGGACCAGACCTTGCCCATGGTCAGAATCGTCGGTGGCCTGGTGGAGCAGAACAAGGTCGAAGAAGCCGAAGAGGAATGCCTGAAGTTCATTTCCTCCACCGTGGACAACGCTGACCTGTGGTTGGCCCTCGGTCAGGTTTTCGAAAAGCAGGACAAACTGCGCGAAGCCTTCACCACTTACGGCCAGGTCCTGACGCTGAACCCGGACGAGTCCGAAGCCTACGCGCGGCAAGGTCGCTTGTTCTGCCGCTTCGGTCAGTACGATGCTGGCAAGATTGCTTGCGCCAAATCCCTGGAGTTGGATGCGAACAACATGCTGGCCCACGCCTACATGGGCATCGCCTGCAGCAACCTGGGCGAGGGCGAAAATGCCCGCAAGCACGCACAGATCGCCGAGGCCGGCGGCATGAACATGAGTGCGGTCTGGAAGAAGATTCAGTAGAACGTTCCGCGTTGCGGAGAGTTGATCAAGCCACCCTCGTTATCCGGTCACCGGAACGAGGGTGGTTTTTTTGAGTCCTGCTGTAGCCTGATTGCAGTCGGGGTCGCGGCGCAGGGCCTCGGCGTAGTTGGCGGCCGCCAGTTCAGGCTGATCGGCCGCTTCCATCAACAGCGCGAGATTCAGGCAGGGTTCGGTTGCAGTGGGCAGCAGGTCGCGCGCCCTTTCGAGGGCCCGCCGGGCGTCGTCGCCTCGACCGAGCATCAGGTGCAGGGTCCCCAGAGTATTCTGGAAGTGGCCGTTTTCGGGAAACAGCCTGATGGCCTTGGCCAAAAGGGGCACCGCTGCCTGGGGGCGTTCCCGCTTGATGGCCATCTGGGCCCGCAGGTGTGCGGCCTCGGCCAGCACGTTGGGTTCCACTTCGGGAATGCCCGCAATGGTGGCCAGGTGGATCTCGGCCCGGTTCAAATCGCCGGCCTCGTACTGGAGCCAACCCGCAGTGAGGCGGTGCTCGGCATTGGCGGGATTCAGGACCACCGAACGTTCAATGGCCACCAGCGCCTGCCGGTGATCCTCGACGGCGATGGCACAGTCGGCCAGCTCGGCCCAGGCCCGCGCATCGTGGGGCTGCTCGGCCGTCTTCAGATGGGCCAGGTGCAGGTAGCGTTGGTTCTTTTCTTCGCGGGGGGCAAAGTATCCGAAGTGGTGCACGGGCCAGGGCAAATCGACCACCGGGATGTGGGCTTCCCACAAGCTGGCTTCGACCGTCTCGTGGATCTGGCCGCGGAAGCGCACGGTGGGGCGGTTGGGAAACAGGCGGACTTTGGTTGAGGCGATGTATCCTTCGGAGGGGGCACCATCGGGTAAGCCGTGGTGATCATCCTGTGGTACGGGAACCCAACCGCGGCCGTGACGATCGTGCAGGTAGTTGCGGGTCGTGATGCGTCCGGCCTGGTATCGTTTTTCTTCTTCCATTTGCGTTACCCAACTGCGCAAATCACGCCAGTCTGCCTCGCAGAGTTGCTCATCGGCATCCAGGACCAGAATCCAGGCGCTCTGGCAGAGCGCCAGGGCCTGATTCCGGGCGGACGAAAAATCATCTTCCCAGGAAATCTCGTGCACTTTGGCGCCATATGAACGTGCCACCGTGATACTTCCATCAATACTTCCGGTGTCGGCAATGACGATTTCATCAACCCAGTTGCAGGCACCGTTCAGTAGAGGGGCCAGATTCTGGCCACCATCGCGGACAATCATGGCCAGGCTGAGCAGGCCGGTGGGCTGGTCCCTAAATGGGGTTTGGGCGGTGATTTTCGGCAAGAATCTTGTCCTTCGTGAATCTTTTTTGCTTCCAAACTGGCCGGATTGGTGCCGGATATCACCCGAAAAGCAGGATACGTGCCGCCATCGGGACCATGGGCGACAGATGGCCATCTTTGAAAAGGAAATTGCAATATGGTGAGAAGTGGTTGACGATATGTGGAAAATCGGTGATAATGTTCATGGGGATAGAGCGCTTGGGTCACTAAGCGGCATAACACCTGAAGAAAAACACTTTCACTCGCCCTGTCGCGTCACCTTTTCGTAACTGGAGGAAAAAAATGAAAATGATACGGTTTATACTTTTGGGAGCAGCCATGCTGGCTCTCGTAGCTGGTTGTAGCAATGAGACCGAAGTCGTCTCGCCGCAATCGACCGCAGACGAATACACCTACACGGGCCTGAAAAACGGCACCGAAACCTTGGGCACGCCCAGCATCACCATCGCCAACGGCTCGGGCTTTGCCGAGGGTGGCGTGGGTATGGTTGGCGTAGCCAGTGGCGTGCTGGACATCACCGTGCCTGCGGGCGCGACTGTCAACCAGGCGTTGCTGTACTGGGCCGGCGGCACCACCGGTGCACCGGGTGACGACGCCATCATGGTTGATGGCACCGAAATCCAGGGCGAATTGATCGGTGGCCCCGTGGACTTCTTCTCCGTCAGTGGTGTGAACTACTTCTTCAGTGGCTACCGTGCTGACATCACCGACATGGGAATCGTGAGTGCTGGTGCCAACAGCTTCACCATTTCCGGTTTCGACTTTGACAACACCGGTGGCACGTTGGACGAAAACAACGGCGCCAGCATTCTGGTGATCTTTGATGACGGCACCGAAGCCGACCTCAGCCTGCTCGACGGGCTGGACATGGCGTTCTTCAAGTTCGTGCCGACTCTGGATGCGACCGTGCCCCAGACCTTCACCTTTGGCGCCGAGGGTGCCGACCGTAATGGTGACCTGGTCATCATGTCCGGTAGTGTTGGCGAAGGCCGTCCGAACCAGATCAAGGTGACCACCAGTGCCGGCGATCAGATGTTCGTCGATGTATTGGGCAGCTTCGACGCCTTGCTGTGGGATTCGCTGATCCTGTCGGTATTCATTCCGGCCGGTGACACTTCGCTGACTGTTGAACTGATCTCCACGCCTAGCGAAGACCCTCTGGGCGCTTCCCTGGGTTGGATTGGTGCCGGTCTTTCGGTTCCCGTGACCCCGCCTGCGCTGGGTTCCCTGGGCGACTATGTCTGGGTCGACGTTGACGGTGACGGTATCCAGGACGCCGGTGAGCCGGGTGTGCCGGGTGTGGTCGTTCACCTGATGGACTGCCAGGGCAATGTTCTGGGCGAGATGATGACCGATGCCAATGGTCTGTATCTCTTCACGGACCTCGAAGCCGGTGACTACCGGGTGCACTTCGTATTGCCTGAAGGATACACCTTCACCCTGATGAACCAGGGCATGGACATGGAACTGGACAGCGATGCGGACCAGATGACTGGCCTGACGATGTGCACGACCCTGGATCCGGGCGAAAATGATCTGAGCTGGGATGCTGGCCTGGTCCTGCAAGAGAACGAAGGTTGCTCGTTGACCATCGGTTTCTGGAAGACCCACGCCGGATTTGGTCCCCAGGATGACGTCGTCACGCCGCTGCTGCCCTTGTGGCTCGGCACCGCCGGTGGCGCCAAGAGCATCGAAGTAACCACCGCTGCCGAGGCCGTGGCCTTGCTGTCGGTCAAGGACTTCGGTGGCAACAGCAATGGCATCGCTAAGCTGTATGCCCAGATGTTGGGTTCCAAGCTGAACGTCGCCAACGGAGCCAGCGATGACGCCATCGCTGCGACCCTGGCCGATGCGGATGCTTTCCTGGCTGATCACGATTGGACGGAATGGCGCAGCCTCAGCCGTCAGGATCAGAAGATGGTTCTGGGCTGGAAAGACATGTTGGACGACTACAACAACGGTCTGATTGGTCCCGGACACTGCGGCGATGGCACTGACGACGACGACTTCGACATGTAACAGAAGTCGGCTGGTGCAAGCCAATTGCGTAAGCTGTTCGATAATCAAACGCCCGGTGACTTTCCAGTTGCCGGGCGTTTGTGTAGGCTGCAGTGGCCTGAGAGGCGGAACCTGACGGTTGGTGGCGGTGTTGGAACAGGTCTCACGGAGTTGCTGTCTTTTGCTTGTGCATTTGGCTGGCCCAAGGTAGTCTCCCGAACCCGGTTGGATTCTCACCGGACCGATTCAAACCCCATCTTGCAGGAGTTTCCATCATGTCCAGATCACTGCGGACGATCAGTCTTATCGCATTTGTATTGATGATCTTGCCTTTGGCCGCAAGCGCGGTCACCGAGCCCAAGACCGAAACCGAATACCCCGACACAGTCACCATCGATGCCGGCGGCGCCAGTCACGAACTGACAGTCACCGGAGTTGGCCTGCGCGAGAAGACCTTCATGAAGGTCGACGTCTACACCATCGTCTCGTACGTTGCAGCGGGCACGACCCTCGCCGACGACAAGGGCGTCAGCCTGTTGACCGTCGATGCGCCCAAGCAGTTGCGTATGGACCTGCGTCGCGGCTTCAGCCGTGAAAAGCTCATCAAGAGCTTCCAGGAAGTCATCGAGAAGAATTACGACGACACCTCGGCCTTTGCGACCGAGATGGAAACCTTCTTTGGCTACTTCGTCAACGACGCCCAGGAAAACGACATCCTGATCTTCACCTACATGCCGGGCCAGGGCCTGACCACGAACCTGAACGGTGAAGAAAAGGGCGTCATCGCCAACTTCTCTTTCAC
>DAOVTU010000203.1 GCA_030632925.1 Candidatus Krumholzibacteriia bacterium
GGTCCTGATGGCTCTCGGCACCTTGGTGCTGACCGCCTTCGGCATCGAACGTTGGCTACGCACGAGCCATCCACCCTTTGTCAGCCTGTTCGAATCCATGATGTCGTCCATCTGGTTCATGCTGGTGATCTTTCAGGTCATCCGTTGGCGCGCTCCCCAGGCCACGGTGGTCTTGCCACCGATCGCGGGCATTGCCCTGACGCTGCTGGGTTGGGCCGTGACCCAGCCTGCTGAGGCTGCGCCGCTGTCGGTCGCGCTGACAAATGTGTGGCTGTTCATCCATGCGTCTTTTGCCACTGCGGGCGCGGGCACCTTTCTGATCGGCGCCTCCTACGCCACGATCTACCTGCAGGGGCCGGCCGCCCTGGACCGGATGCGCCGCACGGTCAAGACCCTGCCCAATCACGCGGACTTGCCGGGCAGCATGTTGACTTTCCTTCTGTTCGGTCTTGTCCTGTGGGGCGTCATGATTGTTTCGGGTTCCATCTGGGCCCATGTGGCGTGGGGCCGGTATTGGGCCTGGGATCCGATCGAACTGTGGTCGCTGTTGAGTTGGTTGCTCTACGGATTGCTCTACCATGCCCGGATGGCCTGGCGCCTGCCCAACCGGGTATTCTGCTGGCTGAATCTGGTCGCCGTCGGGGCCGTGGCCTTCTCCCTGTGGGGCATTCAATACGTCTATGAGACGGTGCATACCTATGGTTAGGCTTGGTTTGTTGCTGGCGTTGATGGTAGCGGTGATGTTCACCGTTGGCTGTGGTGATGGTGACGACCACTACGGCGACCTGCCCGAGTATGAAACCATGATCGAATTGGGGGACCTGGAACCTTCCCGGCTGCAGGTCATCGCCGATACTCTTTTTGTGTCCTACAATGGGTTGTCGCGCATCGATGCGTACAATTTTCAGTTGCAGCGCATCGGCTCGCTGGAACTGAAGGCACCCGAAAAAATCCTGCCCACGGCTTTTGCCCTGACCGACACTTCGGTGGTGGTGGCTGATCACGGTCGCGGTGTGGTTGCGGTTTTTGATCGCCGCGGAAACTACCGCACGTCGTTCGACACCCTGCCCGATGGCGAAACCAAAATACAGCCCATCGCCCTGGCGGCTTTTCAGGGCGTCGCCTACGTGGCAGACATGGCTTCGCGTCGGGTGTTGGCCATCTCGTTGAACAACATCCCGGACATCACCGAACCCGGCGAGTTGGTCTTGACTATCCCGTCCGAAAAAATGCCGGCCCTGGGTTTTCCTTCGGCGGTGCAGATCACGCCTGATGGCCGACTTCTGATCGGGGATGCGGCGCGGGCCGAAGTTGGTGTGTTTGCCTGCGAGGGTTCGCGCATCTACAGTTTCGACGCCGTGCCTGATCTGGATCGTCTGGCACCGCAGGGTTTTGCCTACGACCGGGTACTGGACCCGAACCAGCAGGACGAGTCGTCCTTTGATCCCAGTGGGGTGCGTTTGCAAGGCCGGTTGCACCTGATCGACGGGTTCAATGGCAAGATCCACATGTTCAGTCCACTGGGGGTTTATCTCGGGTCGTATCCGCCCCAAACCCGGTTGTCCGGGCCGGCGGGCATAGCGACCGATGCCGCAGGTGATTACCTGTTTGTCACCGACCCACCGACGCGAAGAATACTGGTCTTTCGCATAAAAGGAGAGTAGACTTGGGTTATATAGCCTTGATGCTGTCGAACTACTTCCACGACCTGGCAGTGGCCATGCTGGCGGCTAACGTCGTGGTCATCCACATCGTGGGGCGATACCTGACGGACCATCTGGACCACCAGGAATTTCTGGCCGTCCTGGTCGCAAAAATGACCCGCCTGACGTGGTGGGTGCTGGGCTATGTGGTGTTGGCGGGAGCGGTGCGGGCCTGGTTTTTCATGGACTACGAATGGAATCCACTGGTGCCCGAGCAGGGCATGCTGGTGGCTCTGGGCGTGAAACACATCCTGCTGTTCGGATTGACCGCCTTCGGTATTCTGGGCATGCGCAAAGTACGGAGCCAATACGGTGTACATGAATGACAACCAGAAGAAACGCATCCTGTTCGTGACCCCTCCCTACCACTGCGGCGTTGTCGAAGTGGCCGGTACCTGGCCGCCCTTGAGCTATGTGCCACTGGCCGCCCAGGCTGAAAAAGCCGGTTGGGAAGCCGAGATTTACGACGCGATGTCGTTGCGGGACGATCACGAGGCCATCGCCAAAAAACTGGCCGCCACGGAATTCGATGTGCTGGCGGTGGGTTCGATCACGCCGACTTTTCCCGATGCTTCGGAAGTGTGCCGCACCGCCAAAGAGGTCAAGCCTGATTGCGTGACGGTGTTGGGCGGCGTACATCCGACTTTTATGGCCGACGAGGTGCTGACGAAAGAGGCCCACGTCGATTACGTGCTGGCCGGCGAGGGCGAACTGCCCATGCACGACTTCCTGGCCAACTTCGACGACCTGACCGAGCGCCACCGCACGAAGAACCTCATTTATCGCGGCGCCTTTGGCATCACGGCCAATGCCCGCTACCCGTTGATGGAAAATATTGACGACCTGCCCATGGCCTGGCACCTGCTGGACCACGACATGTACACCTATTTCGTGCTTCCCGGTTCGCGCCTGGGCGCGGTTTCCACTTCGCGCGGCTGCAACCATACTTGCACGTTTTGTTCGCAGCAGAAATTTTGGGAGCAAAGCTGGCGCGGGCGGGCGGCGGCTTCGGTGGTCAAGGAAATGGTTCACCTGCACGAAAAATATGGCACCGACGTTTTCCTGTTCACCGACGAGTACCCGACCAAAGATGCCGAGCGCTGGGAAGAGATGCTCGACCTGATCATCGCCGCGGACCTCAACAGCTACATCCTGATGGAAACTCGCGTGGAGGACATCGTTCGCGACGAAGCCATCCTGCCCAAGTACCGCAAGGCGGGCATCGTGCACATCTATGTGGGGGCCGAGGCGACCGACCAGGAAACCCTGGACAAGATCAACAAGGAAATCACCATCGACGACTCGCGCCGGGCCATCGACCTGATCGCCGAGCACGACATGATTTCAGAGACCTCTTTCGTGCTGGGCTTTCCCGATGAGACCAAGGAGTCGGTGGCCAAGACCCTCAAGGCGGCCCAGGAATTCAGCCCGGACTTTGGCCATTTTCTGGCCATCACGCCCTGGCCCTATGCCGAACTGTGGGACGAGTACTACGACCACATCGAGGATTTCGACTACCGGAACTACAATCTGATCGAGCCGGTGATCAAGCCGATCAACATGACGCGGGCCGAGATCGACATGGCCATCATCACCTGCTACGGCAAGTTCTACATGCCCAAAATGAAGGAATTCATGCTGGTGAAGAGCAAATTCCGGCGCGAATACCTGCTGCGTTCGACCAAGCTGATCATGCAGTCGTCCTTCCTGGTCAAGAAGTTCGCTCGACTGGGTATCGATCCCCGTCAGGCCATGCGCGATGTGATGGGAAAGTCCTAGCTTTCCCGCAGGGTCAAAGGCCGGTTTTTTCTGATATCATGCGCCTCTGTGCGCTGTTAAGCTGTTGTTGTACAACAGATAGCCCCCAGTTGAATATCCACTGATCATTTCTTGACTATACCCTCTCATGTTATTTTGTTAACATTAAATCCCAGTAGAGGAGAGGGTGTTTGTGAAGACCGTCCGAAACCCCATTATCAGGACCCTGATGTCGCCGCGGCTGACCTTGCTGCTGTTGGTGATGTTCGGCGTCTCGATCGCTGTGGCGACCTTCGTGGAGTCGCGCCTGAGCACGGCTTCGGCCAAGGCCTACGTCTACAACGCGCTCTGGTTTGAGATCCTGCTGGGCCTGTTTGCCCTGAATCTGCTGTTGGCCCTGACGCGGTGGTGGCCCTTCAAACCCCGCCTGGCCGGCTTCGCCCTGATTCACATTTCGGTCATTGTTATTCTGGTGGGCGCGGGCATCACGCGCTTTGCCGGCTACGAGGGCTCGATGATGATTCGGGAAGGCCAGAGCACCGACTTCATCTACACATTTGTGGACCACGTGCGGGTCAGTGAAGGTTCCCAGACTCTCCATTTTCCTGTTCGTTTGCACCGGTCCGGTCTTCAAGACTTGACCCGTGAGGGCACGCTGAACAACAACCCCCTGACGGTAACGGTCGAAGAATTCTGGCCCCACTACGGCGAGCGATATGTGGAAGGCGAAGGTGGGCAACCGCTGGTGGTGATGGCGATCAAGGGTGGTCAAACCCTGGCCCTGGCACCGGGCGACCAGTCGACGCCGCCGGCCATGCGGGTGCGGCATTTGCACCAGCCGTTGCCGGACGCCGGTGCGCCTCTATCTCGTGGCAACTTGGTCGTGCGCGTGGGCACGGCCTGGAACCGCTACGACGTGACGGCCAACCTGCCCCAGACCCAGACCCTGGCCGGATACACCGTGACGGTGACCGAATTTGACGCTGATTTTGGCGCGCGTGACCTGCCGGACGGCGCCGTTGAAATGTCCAACCCGATGCTGAGAGTGGCGTTGCAGGCTCCCGACGGCGCGGTGCAGGAACGCACCCTGTACGCCTACCATCCGGATTTTTCATCCTCCCAGAATGAGCAGGAAGGAAGCTTGGCGGGAGTTCAGGTCGACTACCTGTTGGACCGGGACCTGGTATTTGGCCAGGGCAACGAGGGCCTGATGGGCCGTTGCAGCCTGGCTTTGTCTCGCCGGGAGATGGGCGAAGAGGTTGAGGAGATCATCTCGGCCGGCACTCTGTTCACGCCCGCAGCTGGGCAGACATACACCAGCGCCGCCGACGATTTTACCTTTACGGTGACGGGCGTTTTGGCTTCGGGACTGCTCAAGGGGGTCAACCTTGAGGACGACACGGCTGACGCCGCCGTCCGGGTGCGCATCACCGACGTGGCGGGGCAGTCTGCTGAAGGGGTGGCGGTGTTGTCGATGCAGGGCGGCACTTCGCTGCTGCTCGGCGGTCGCGAATTGACTCTCGGCTATGGTCCCATCCGGAAGAAACTGCCCCACCGCGTGATGCTGGATGACTTTGTGCTGATCACCTATCCCGGCAGTTCCAATCCGGTGGATTACGAAAGCCATGTGCGGCTCTTCGACGAGTCCCAGGGCATTGATGGTGAGCCGTCGCGGGTGTTCATGAACCATCCGCTGTCGCACCGCGGGTTCAAGCATTTCCAATCGTCCTACGACAAGGATCTCGGCGGCACCATCTTCACCGTCAACTACGATCCGGGCAAAAATCCGACCTACGTGGGCTACGGCCTGATCACCCTCGGTTTCCTGATGGTCTTTTTGAAGGACCGTCTGTGGGGCCGCCGCAAGAAATCGGAATCCGCGCCGATCAGCCAGGAGGTTCAGTCGTGAACCGGGAACGCACCATATTGCTGCTGCTGTTGGGCTTGACCTTGTTGGCTACACCGGCGAGCGCGTTTCAGGCCTTGAATCCGGGTGGCCACTACACTGGCGACCCGGAGGCGCTGCCGCCGGTCGATGTCACGTTGTTGCCGGTTGCTGACCGCGCCGCCGTGGGGCGTCTGGTGATCCAGGACTACCAGGGCCGGATGATGCCCCTGGACACCTACAGCCGCGCCCTGATCCGCAAGACGAGCAAGACCTTCACTCTGCCCGGTTGGGAACCCGGCGACTTGCTGCTCAGTTGGCTGGCCAATCCCCAGTACTGGTGGGACCAACCGTTGCTGTATGTGCGGTATCCGGGGTTGAAGGATTTATTGGGTGTCGAGGCGGCGACCAGTCATGTGACGCCGCGCAGCCTTTTCGACGAGCGCGGGCAGTACCTGTTGATCGAAGCGGTGCAGGAAGCGCACCGCACCAGCGATCGCGACCGCACCAAGACCCAACGCAAGCTGATCTCCTTTGACGAGCGCCTGAACCTGCTCTACCTGGCTCTCACTGGCCGCTCGCTGCGCGTATTCCCCGTGCCCGGCGACGACAACAATACCTGGCTGGGCCCCGACGATGCCATCAATCGGGTATCGGGTCAGGACCGGTCCGATGTGCAGGTTCTGTGGCGCGGATTTCTGGGCGGATTACAAAGCGGCCAGGCCGACCAGTTTGGCGAAGCGGTGCGCGGGTTGGCTAGTTTGCAGGCGCGGCATGGCCAGGCGGTGCTGCCCAGCAAAGCGGCCCTCGATTCAGAGCTTTTTCTCAATCAATGGCGCCCCTTCAGCCGCCTCCTGTGGGGCTACCTGCTGGCCTCGCTGGCCTTGATGAC
>DAOVTU010000527.1 GCA_030632925.1 Candidatus Krumholzibacteriia bacterium
CGCCCTGGTGGATGTCCAATTCAACCTCGCTTTCCCCCTGGTCAACCTGATCGTGGTGCTAATGGGGCTGTTGCTGGCTTCGGCTCCCCGCAAAACAACCATCGCCTCGGGCTTTGGCTGGACCCTGCTGATCAGCTTCGGGTACTACATTTTTATGAATTTTGGACGCAGCCTGGGCCACAACGGCACTTTGCCCCCTCTGGTGGCGGCATGGGCCGGAAACGCCGTTTATACGCTGATATACTTCATTTTATTTGCACGGGCCCGTCGCTGAAAGCCGCCAAAACGCCCCTCTTTTGACATTGTTTTGTCTGGACTACTTGCCTGGGCTGTCCTAGCTTGATAAATTGATGCGACCAGGCAGGGCAGGTTCGGAACGGGGTTCCGGAACCTCAGCTCGCACAGATTGCGAACAACGCGGGTGCACGCTCTCCCCCGGACAAAAATGTCCCCGGGTGAAGGCCCCTGCGACCCTGAAATCAAGCCACCCCACAGGGAGACTACTGAACACATGAAACGTGCCTGTTTGCTTCTGCTGCCGGCGATGCTCCTGATCGTCCTGGCGGCCCCCGGATGCAACGACGAATCCAAGCCCATCTTTACGCGCGTGCGCGTGACCCCCACTTGTGGCGTGGCCCCCCTGGACACCGAGGTCTTTGCTGCGGTTTCCGGTGGCAACGAATCGGGCGACCCCATGGGTGGCACCAATAATTTGGAAATCGCCTGGAATTTCGGTGACGGTGGAACGGGCTCGACGGCCATTTCCTACCACCAGTACACCGTGCCTGGCGACTACACCATCACCGTGACAGCCACCGACCCCGATGGCCAAACGGCGACCAGCACCGTGCCGGTCTCCGTCATGGCTGACAGCCTGGTCATCACCGTGGATTCGAATTTCCCTGATGGCAATGTGCCGCTGGGCGAGAGGATCCAGTTTGACATGACCGCCGTTTCCTGCGACATCGACTTCCCCACCGTGGTGGGCGATTCGGTCAAGATGATCTACCTCTGGGAAATGGGCGATGCAGCCGACACCATCTTCACCGGCGCGATGCCGTCGTTCACCTACGGCGTGGCCGGCACCTACGACGTAGATGTGGCGGTGACTTATCCGGCCCTGGCCGTGACCCGACGTGCAACGTTGCAGTTTATTGTTGGCCCCTAGGTGCCTGACGACACTGCTCAGAAGGAATCAGATAAAAAAGGCGAGGCTTTTTAGCCCCGCCTTTTTTTCTTCTGATCTGTTTCGGTTCAGCGTGTCGGTTCAGCCCTACCCCACGGCAGCCTTGAACGCCTCGACCAGATCTTCTTTTTCCCAGGTGAACTGCACGTCGTCACGACCGAAGTGGCCGTAGGCCGCGGTGGCCAGGAAGACCGGCTTGCGCAGTTCCAGGCGATCGATGATGCCCTTGGGCGTCATGTCGACCACCTTGCGGATGGCTTCGATGATCTTCTCGTCACTCACCTTGCCGGTGCCGTAGGTCTCGACGTTGATCGAAACGGGCTCGGCAACACCGATGGCGTAGGCAACCTGTACCTGGCAACGGTCGGCCAGCCCGGCAGCGACAATGTTGCGGGCCAGATGGCGGGTGGCGTAGGCCGCCGAACGGTCCACCTTGGTGCTGTCCTTGCCACTGAAGGCGCCGCCGCCGTGGCAGGCGCTGCCGCCGTAGGTGTCGACGATGATCTTGCGACCGGTCAGGCCGCAGTCACCCAAAGGACCGCCAACCACAAAGCGCCCAGTGGGGTTGATGTGGCTCGTGTATCCAGCGTGGTCGATGTCGAAGCGCGCCAGGACCGGGTCGATGACGTGGGTCTGCAATGCAGACCGCAAATCGTCATTGCTGATCTCGTCGTCGTGCTGGGTCGACAGCACCACGGTGTCGATCTTGATGGGCTTGTCGCCTTCGTAAAGACAAGTGACCTGGGTCTTGCCATCAGGGCGCACCCAGGGCAGGGTGCCGTCCTTGCGCACGGCAGCCAAGCGCTGGGCCATGCGGTGGGCGACGGTGATCGGCAAGGGCATCAGCACATCGGTTTCGCGGCAGGCGTAACCGAACATCAGGCCCTGATCGCCGGCACCACCGGTGTCGACACCCATGGCGATGTCGGCACTCTGCTTGTCGATGGTCGTCAAGACGGCGCAACTGTCGGCGTCGAAGCCGTAGTCGGCGTTGTTGTAGCCAATGTTGCGGATGGTATTGCGGACCAGTTCCGGGATGTCCACGTAGGTATTGGTCGTGATTTCACCCGCCAGGCAGGCCATGCCTGTCGTCACCATGGTCTCACAGGCCACGCGGCCCATGGGATCGTTGGCCATGATGGCGTCGACCACGGAATCTGAAATCTGGTCCGCCACCTTGTCCGGGTGACCTTCGGTAACAGATTCGCTGGTGAACAGGAACTTCTTGCTCATAACTTGATCTCCCTCTGCGGCCAGAGCCCACTCCGATGAGTAAGCATCTAGCCCAGTGCGTTCTTGAGTTTGGTAATTCTATCGACCGGAACGGGGTCTACCCCATTCAGGCGAGCCAGGTGGCAACTCAGGTAATCGCCATATTGCACCAGAGACAGCACCCGTTCCAGTGGCGTTTTGCCGGTGGAACGAATTTCATCGATGGCGTCAAATTCGGACCGGAGCAACTCGCGGGTGACATCCACCCGTTTGGTGATCCGATCATTGTCGTCGGCACCCCGCAGGATCAGAAGCACAAACTTCTTCTTCTGCTCTGGGCTCAGGCACCAGCCAACCAGGTCATTGTGGTCCAGTTCGGGGAACGGCACCACCAGAGCCGGCATTTTGCTGTTTTCATTGATCTGGGCCTTCAGGCGCACCCCCACCGCATGGGCTTCGTGCCCGGCGGTGTAGATGACCGGCGTGCGGCCCACCCATTTTTCAGCCAAGGCGCCCGGAGAGATATTCCCTTCGGCATCCTGACTGGGCGCAGGGTTGCCCAGCATGGAATCCTGGCGTTCGGCGTTGTTGCTGCGCAACAGTTCACCCGCCGCTGCAATGTTTTTCCCACTGTTGCCACAAACACCCAAGGCGTCCAGAACCCTCAGCAGGGCGCCCATTCCATAGCCCAGGGACGCTCGGGGCGGCAATCCGCCGGGCAGGGTCACCATGGGAAAATGATCCCTGGCGGCCATATCGGCAAGTTGCCCACCCGAAGTGATGGCCACGCGCTGGCAACCGCGCTCACCGGCCAGTTTTGCCCCGGAAAGAGATTCTTCCGTATTGCC
>DAOVTU010000597.1 GCA_030632925.1 Candidatus Krumholzibacteriia bacterium
AGCCAACCTTTTTATAATCAGCAGGTTACGCAATCCAACAACTGGCCCGAGCTTTTTTTTCGTCACAAATGACGATTTCTGATAATAGAACCCTCACCTGGATCACTAACGGCAGTCAAAGCAAACAGTCCGGTGCAACCGGTTTCCCAGATACCACGTCCGCAAGTGAGGCTTATCATGTACGAAGTGGAACAGAACATCGATCGCCGCAACGATCAGGCGTTGAAGCACTACCTGTCGATGATCGCTCGCTATGAACTGCTCACCAAGGAACAGGAAGTGGAACTGGCCAAACGTATCCGCGAAGGTGACCAGGAAGCCCTCGACCACATGGTCAATGCCAACCTCCGTTTTGTGGTCAGTGTTTCCAAGCGCTACCTGAACCGGGGTTTGAGCTACATGGACCTCATCGCCGAAGGCAATGTGGGGCTAATCACGGCCGCCAAACGGTTCGACGAGCGGCGCGAATTCCGCTTCGTGACCTACGCCGTGTGGTGGATCCGCCAAACAATCCAGGCTGCCCTGCAGGACCAGACCCGCACCGTGCGCCTGCCCGCCAACCGGGCCCGCGAGGCCACCAAGATCACCAAGGCCGAGCGCAAGATGGAACAGAAGCGCATGGCTGGCGTGCCGGATGACGACCTCGCCGAGGCCGTGGACCTTACACCGGCCAAGGTGGCCCAGATCCGGGCGGCCTGCCGACCCAACGTGGCCTTGAACGAGTCGCCGTTCGAGAACGCACCGTCACTGGCCGATGTCCTGAGCGATCCGGAGGCCGTCCTGCCGGCCGAAGCCCTGGAGAAATCCGATCTGAATCACGAACTGGATATGGCCCTGGCCCAACTCAGCGACCGGGAACGCCAGATCATCGAGCGCTACTACGGCCTGGGTGCGTCGCCGCGTATGAGCCTCGAGGCCATAGGCGAATCGGTCGAGCTGTCCCGCGAGCGGGTGCGGCAAATTCGCAATCGGGCCTTTGAAAAGATCCGGGATTGTTATCAGGGGCAGATCCTGGCCGAGTTTTTGGCCTAACCGCCGGGCGAGACGATCTTGGCTGAACGAGAAAAGGACCCATTACGGGTCCTTTTCTCGATTCCGCCAGCCGGTTTGTTTTGACCAACGCCGAGGGGGATCGGATTTGTCGGTTCATAGTGACCGGCCGGTCGGATCAAATATCCAGTCGGTTCAAAATTTTAAGCAGGAGGCCAGAGCCGCTATCGGAAATCCGCCGTTGGATCTTCGGGGGGGCATGTTACCCGTCGATCTTTCTGGCAGCTCCAACCTGATATCACCTCGGGATCCTGATGGTGACCAGGTGAAACGGAATCCCGTTCGCAGAAAATGATATCGGACGTGGCCTGCTGGCCTCCTGTTCACGTGACCGTCGACGGGGTGCGCCAACTGCTCACGTGAGTCAGGAAACGATTTTTTGGAGACCACTGCCTGAGGGACAGGTGAGGGATACCTTAAGCTTGGTCCCGGATGTCTCTAGTTGTTTGTTTTCAAATGGTTAACTTTTTAGAAGATTTTAAATAATTTTGTGGGTCCGCTGATTATTTGCCTTCCGAGCCCTCGATCAGCATCAAGTCTCCCGCCGCATCCCCCATTTTGGGGTACAAAAACACGTCCCCGGCGGGTGCCACGGCCACGCCGGCGCCCTGCAGGCCGGGCAATTCCATCAGCAATACCGACTGCCCGGCGGCCAGATCGTGCTCCAGCAAGAGGGCCGTGCCGCCAGTGCGCATGACCCAGATGATCCGGTCGTCGCGCAGGCGCCAGTTGAAACGGTCGCGGGGCAGCAGATCGGCCAATACCAACTCCGGCGCCAGGCGCCCTCCACTTTGCCGCCGCCACAGGCCCGCACGGTCCGGACGCGTGAAATAAATGGTGCGGCCATCGCCGGCCTCCTGGGCCACCAGACCGCCGCCGCGGGTCACCTGCAAGGGGTCGCCCCCGTCCAGGCCCAGGCGATAGACTTGCCAGCCTTCGCCGGCATCAGCCCCCACCAACAGGGCTTCGCCGCCAGCACTCCAGGCCCCAAAGACCTCGCGCTCATAACCCGTCGTCAAATGCCGGGGCACGCCCCCGTCCGGGTCGGCCACCAAAATCCGATGTTCACCCTCGATCACAGCGGTGCAAGCCAGGCGGTCACCTTGCGGCGACCAGCGCAGGTTTTCGATCGCCGCGGCCCCCAACGAGGTCAGCTTGCGCAATTTGTTGCCGTCCGCATCGCTCAACCAGATCTCGGGGCTGCCCCCGCGGGCCGAAACCAGGGCAATGGCCTGGCCGTCAGGTCGAAAATCGGCTCCGGTTTCCCAGCGGGTCGAGGTGATGAAGGGCTTGCTGTCGACCTGCCACGTCGTGCGGTCCTGCAGGCCCATGCGCCACAGATCCTGGTCCACGCGCACCTGTTCGTAGACCAGATCGCCGCTGCCTCGGGCGATGGTCGGGTTCCAGGCAAAGTCACCCGGGGTCGGGATCATCCGGGCGGGGCCGCCGTCGAGTGGGGCCTGCCACAGGTTGAAAATGCCCGCCGGCGCCGCTGCATACACCAGTGCCTTTCCATCTGCGGTCCAGGCCAAGCCCTGCAGGTTGTCCGGTCCCATGGTCACCACTTCGACTTTGCCACCGGCTACGGACCCGACAAAAACGCCACTGCCACCGGCACGATCGCGGCCGATCCAGGCCAACCGGCTGCCGTCTGGTGAAAAACGAGGTTGGAAGTCGCCGCCGTTGTCATCCCGCTCACTGGGCACGGCCTGGGTTTCCAGGCTGGCCAGATCCAGCAGGAACAGGCGGTAATGGCCGCCGGACTGGCGCGCCGAAAAGGCCAACCGG
>DAOVTU010000561.1 GCA_030632925.1 Candidatus Krumholzibacteriia bacterium
GGCAAAATCCAATCACCCCAAGTGGTCCGCGCTGCCCAGTTGGCGTTGGCCGGTGCTCGTTCCACCAACCTCGAACTGCGCGACACCGGCACCCGCACCATCGGTCGCTTTGCCGAGTCCATCCCGGCCGGCGAGATGCCGGTCGAAACCTTGGATGCGTACTTTGTCACGTTGAGGAAAAACCTGGGGGATACCAACAAGGGCGTGAAGGCCAAGGCCCTGCGCAGCCTTGGTAAGCTTGCCAAGTTCGGCCACCTCTCACCGGACCAAAAACACACGATGTTCGGAATCGCGTTGAACCTGTTGGGCGAAGATGACGAGTTTCACTGGGACCGCAACTTCGTGGTGCGCAGGGAAGCGAGGGAGGCGCTGGTGCACTTCGAGAGCTGAACAGTTGGCAAAAGAAAGGGGAGCAAAATGATTGCTCCCCTTCTTAAAACCAGGACTATACTGACCTAAGGACTCCTAAGGATTCCTAAGGAAGAGACCCTCCAATCAACTCCTCAGAATAATCCTCAACAAACGTCCCCCCACCATCATTCCCCTCTTCATGAGTCACAATCTTAACCAGCCCAACCGAAGGCGCATACCAAGCCGTGGCCGAACCGGTATCAATAACCGTCCCACCTTCAGACAGCGTCCAGTCCCGCGTAGTCTTCCAGCAATTGAGCCAAGTAACATCAGCGCTGTCGAGGTTCATACGCGAAGTCAGATCTTCACGTCCCACTACAGTGACAGCGTAACTGCCAGTCGCCGAACCACCAGGGAAGGTGACAGTGATGTCATCACCCCAACTGCCGGCCGCGAACGGATAGCGGGCCCACTGCACACCGGGAGAGATGACGATGTCCTCAACCTCGCCTGAAATACTGTCAACTTCGTGGTCACCGATTTCGGCGACAAAAGCTGCCGTTTTCTCGTAGGTCAAATAGTCCGTACCGTTCAGGTAGGAGGGATCCCAATACGTGGCCAGGCGATAAATGCCGCCACCCTGGGCTTCGACCTCATAGAACAGTTCGCCACTGCCCGATCCAGCCGGTTGGCCTTGGAACGTCTCGGTCCATTCCTCGTAATAGGTGGCTCGCGCACCATCAATCAGCGGCCACGGGTCGCCGATGCCTGCCACATCAACGCGGTAGTTTATCGGCACTGTTTGTTCGTTTCCAGTGGCATCAGAGAAGTTGGCAATCGTCACCGCCAGAGGCATTTCGGCCCCCAGGGTCGTCGTCAGTGGCAAGGTCATGACCGTGCCGCCTCCGGACCAGATGGGATCGGCCCCACCGGTGACGTACAGAAGCTGTGCGGAAATCGTGGCAACCGTGATGCTGCCGGGGTCCACGGGCTCGCTGAAAGTGAAGACGATCTCGGGCGTCGTGGCATCGATGGTGCTGCCGTTGGCCGGTACAACCGACAGCAACTCCGGTGGAGTCGCATCGATTTCCGTGCCTGCGGTGAAGCTCCAGGTCTCCATTTGTGCGAGAGACATGCCGGCCATGCTCAAGGCGCTGGTATCTATCGTAACGGTGACGTCGACGAGGGGGGCCAGCACCGAGTCCAGGGTCAAAATGACCCAATTGCCATCGCCGGCTGCAACGCCGAAGCCCAGCGCAGCAAGCGCTACAGGGTTCTGGCCATCATCAATGGTGATCGCCGACTCCAGGGAGACCAGGTCCATCTTGGTGGAAAAAAGCAACGAAATGGGCGTATTGCGGTTGATGCCCATGGACAGATCGGCCGGTGTGGTGCTGACCAGGGTGGGGATCGTGACCTCCACCTCGAACTGCCACAAACCATTGTCCTGATATGAGTTCCCCGCCAGATCGGTCAGGCTCGAGGAGATGAAGACGTTTACCAATGCGCCTTCGTTCCATTCGCTGTGGGAGATGTTCAGGGTGCGGGCATTGGACCAGTTGAGGTCGGTCACCGTGCCGCTCGAGAGGGACACGGCGTTGGTCGCCGAGCCGGTGTTCATGTCCTCGCTGAACGTGATGGTGATCAGTGCTGAAACGCTGACACCCAGTTCATTCTCGGCCGGGCTGAACGAAACGGCGGTCGGTGGAGTGGTGTCGTTGTTGGGTTCGGTGATGTCGTCGTCGCTGCTGCAGGACGCAAGCGCAACCGTCAGGCAGAGCAGGAGCAAGAGTTTCGATTGAGAGAGTTTCATGGGGCCTCCGGGTGGGTGAGGTATTCGGGAGATGGCCGGTGGAGACTAGCATTATGAAACGGGACGATCAAGGTCTTGTTTATCGCTGTTCTCTTACTGCCAAGCCTCCCCAGTCATCGGCACAAACCGCACCCCAGCAATACTGCTGCGCCGCAACGACCCATCCACCAACTTCTCAAGCACAACCAACTCCTGCCTCTCCGCCCCAACCGGAATCACCAACCGCCCACCAAGGGCCAGTTGGTCAATCAGCGGCTGCGGAATTTTCGTCGGCGCCGCCGCGACAATGATCACGTCGAACGGTGCTTTCTCGGGCCAACCCTGATACCCATCTCCATGCCGCACTTCCACATTCTCATACCCCAACAAAGCCAGCCGACCCGCCGCTTCGCGCGCCAACGGGCCCACAATCTCGATGCTGTAAACATCCGCCACCAACTCAGCCAGCACCGCCGCCTGATAACCTGAACCAGTGCCAATGTCCAACGCCCGGGCACCCGGCTGCGGCTGCACCGCCTCTGTCATCAAGGCCACAATGTACGGCTGGGAAATCGTCTGCCCGTGCCCGATGGGCAATGGGTTGTCATCATAAGCCTGCGCATGCAATCGCGGCGCCACAAACCGGTGCCGCGGCACGCAAGCCATGGCCTCCAATACGCGCGGATCGGTGATGGGTCGGCGGCCGTCGTGCGGCCAACGCATCTGCTGCTCGACCATCAGTTCTCGTCCGGGGGCAAAATCATCAACGGGGAGGTCGGCGTCGGAAGCGTGGTGGGAGGCGGGCTGAAACACGACATCCGGCTGATGCGAAACCATCCCCAGAGGTGCGCGTCCCATCACCGCCCAAAGCGCCAACGTCAGCAGGGGAAGAGCCAGCAAAGCC
>DAOVTU010000015.1 GCA_030632925.1 Candidatus Krumholzibacteriia bacterium
CCGGTGGCCATGATCACATCCGGCCGGGCCTCTTTGGCATCCAGGTAGGTGATTTCAGGGTCAGGGTTGGCCATGGCAAAAACGATGGGTTTGTCGGCCATGGACCGGATCATGTCCTTATCCACCAGACCAGCCACCGAGCAGCCCAGGAAAACGTCGCAACCGACCATGGCTTCAGCCAGGGTGCGGGCTTCGGTTTCGTTGGCGAAGTACTCCTTGTACTCGTTCATGCCGTTGGGGCGGCCCTTGTAGCACACGCCCTTGCTGTCGGCGAGCAGGAAGTTTTCGCGGGGCACGCCCAGGCTTTCGATCAATTTGCCGCAGGCGATGGCCGCCGCGCCGGCGCCCGAGATCACAACGGTCAGGTCTTCGATCTTCTTGTCCTGCAGCTTGGCCGCATTGATCAGCGCGGCGGCTGAAATGATGGCCGTGCCGTGCTGGTCATCGTGGAAGACCGGAATGTTCATCGTCTCGCGCAGTCTTTTCTCGACCACGAAACACTCGGGGGCCTTGATGTCTTCAAGGTTGATGCCACCGACGGTGGGTTCGAGCAACTGGCAGAACTTGATGATCTCTTCGGGGTCCTGGGTGTCGATTTCCAGATCGAACACATCAACGTGACCGAAGCGTTTGAAGAGCACACCCTTGCCCTCCATGACCGGTTTGCCGGCCAGGGCGCCAATGTTGCCCAGGCCCAGAACGGCCGAGCCGTTGCTGACGACCGCAACGAGGTTGCCACGGTTGGTGTATCTGTAGGCGTCGGCGGGATTTTTTTCGATGGCGGTGCAAGGGATTGCCACGCCGGGCGAATAAGCGAGGGAAAGGTCGTGTGCCGTGAGGCAAGGCTTGGTGGGCACGACTTCGGTTTTGCCCGGGCGTCCCTCTTCATGATAGTCCAGTGCGTCCTGATCTCTGACAGCCATAACTTCCATCCTTTCAATCGGTGGAATTCCGGAATATGTTCACTCAAGGAAAGTCCGACTACAAGTTGTAAAAGTCCAGCAAGGACACAGGCCGGAGGGGCCAAATTGCAAAGTTTTTTTGATAGTCTTAGTGCCGCGGTGGGAGATGTCGGAGGGAACATTTTTTCCTTTGTCCCACTGGTTGCCGTGATCCTGATTCTCATTGTCGTGAACCGTTTGCTCAACCGGCAGGCTCAACGCACAACGGGCCTGCGCTTTCGCAATCAGTTGATCATTGCCGGCGTGTTGTTTGTCGGGGTCCTGGTGATCATCATCGTGCTTCCGGTGGACACCGGAGTGCGCGGCCAGTTGTTGACTCTGGTGGGCATTATCATTTCGGTGACGATTTCCCTCAGTTCTTCGACTTTCCTGGGCAACGCCCTGGCCGGTGTCATGCTCAAGACTGTGCGCAATTTTCGTTCGGGAGATTTTGTGCAGGTGGGCGAATATTTTGGCCGCGTCACGGAGCGCGGGCTGTTCCACACCGAAATCCAGACTCCCACGCGCGACCTGACCACGATACCCAACCTTTATCTGGCCACCACGCCAGTCAAGGTGGTGCGCGCCTCCGGCACCATTGTCGACGCCACGGTTTCCCTCGGCTTTGACATTCCCCACGGTAAGGTCGAGGCCCTGCTGATGGATGCCGCTCGCCTGGCGGAATTGAAGGACCCTTTCGTGCAGGTGCTGGACCTGGGCGATTTTTCGGTGACCTACCGCGTAGCGGGCCTGCTCGAAGACACCAAGCGACTGCTCACTTATCGGTCCCGCTTGCGGGTGGCCATGCTGGATTGCCTGCATCGCGACGGTGTTGAAATCGTTTCGCCGAATTTCATGAATGTGCGCGACTTTGACGCCCGCCACGATTTCGTGCCTTCGCCGGCGGCAACACCCGAACCAGTCGCCGCCGATGCACCCGTGGAAGTGGTTTTTGACAAGGCTGAAGAAGCCCAGACCCTGTCGGGCCTGCGCCAGGAGTTGGAAGAGTTGGGCGAGAGCCTGAAAGAGGTCACAGCCCGCATCAAAACCGCTGCCGATGACGACGCACGCAACACCACCGAAGCCGAACGGGAACGGGTCGAGGCTCGGGTCGCAAAAGTTCAGGCGGAAATTGAAGCAGCCGAGCAGCGGGAAAAAGACGACGACTGAGTCCTCGGTCAGGAGCCGTGATTTCTGTCCACCAGCACCCGGGCCAACACGCGTTTGAGGGCGGCCTTGTCGAAGGGCTTTTTCAGGGCGCCCTGGAAACCGTACTGCCGATAATTGGCCAGCACGGGATCATTGGAATAGCCACTGGTGACGATGACCACGGCCCGCGGGTCGATGCCCAACAGAAGTTGCACCGCTTCCTTGCCCCCCATGCCGCCGGGCACCGTCAGGTCCATGATCACAGCATCAAACCCCATACCGACCGCGGTAGCCGACTCGTACATCTGCAACGCCTGTCGGCCATCGGTGGTCACGACACAGTTCTGTCCGAGACCCTCCAACAGGCGTCCGCACACATCCAGCAGGTCCTTTTCGTCATCCATGACCAGAACGCGTCCCGGAGGCAGGTCAGCCGTCTTTTCCAGCGGCAGATCTTCGTGCACCGGGATGGATGTCGCCGGCAGGCCCAGAGTAAAGACCGACCCCTGACCAGGCTCCGAGGTCACCGACAAGCGACCTCCGTGACGACGCACGATGGAATAGGCAATGGCCAGTCCCAGCCCCGTGCCCTGCTCCTTGGTGGTATAGTAGGGGTCAAAGATGCGGGCCAGGTCTTCCTTGGCGATTCCCGAACCCTGGTCGTGCACTTCCAACTGCACCCAACGCTCACCATCGGAGTCCGAGTTGCTGCCGCGGATCAGCACCGTGCCACCACTGCCCATGGCCTGACAGGCGTTGAGAAAGAGGTTGTTCAGCACCTGGCCAATCTGGCCACGATCCACTTCCACGTTCCACAGATCCGATTCCAGCTCCAGCTTGCAGGACACCGCGGCCCCGCTGAAGGCCAGGGTTGCCGCCTGCCGGATGATTTGTCCAAGTGCCGATGGCACCAGGGCCGGATCGCCACCCTTGGCGAAGGTCAGGAACTGTTCGGTGAGGGTGCGGGCGGTCTCAGTGGCGGTTTTCATCTTGTTCAACTGGCCCTGCTCCATGGGGCCGATTTCGGTGGCCTCTTCAACCAGTGAAATATTGCCCAGGATGATCGTCAGCAGGTTGTTGAAGTCATGAGCGATGCCACCGGCCAATACGCCCAGGGATTCCAGTTGCTGGGCCCGGGCGCGCTGGTTGTCCATTTCCCGCCGGGCGGTGATGTCCCGAAATGCCAGCACCGTGCCGCGGGACTGTTGCGCGGATCCGGTCAGGGAAGCGACCGAGATTTCGATCCAGCTCAGGCGGCCTTCGTCATCGGACAAGGCGTGAGTTGTCGGTGCGCCGGCGTTCAATGATATCTTTGGCGTGACATTCATGACCGAGGCCAGTTCGCGGCCCTGGATCTTGCGTTCGCCTCGGCCCAGCAGGTGCTCGGCCGCCGTATTGCACATCATCACCCGGTCAAACTCATCCAGGGTGATCACACCGTCGGAAATGCTCTCCAGAGTGGCGGCCAGGCGACGGGATTCGTCCCGGACATTTTTTTCGGAGCGCTCCAGCTCGACCGTACGTTCGCGCACTTCGACCTTTAGCCGGCGCGCATAACGCCGCCCTGAAATGAATGACGCAAATACCCACAAGACGCCCAGGAGGGCTGCCGCCACGATCAAGACGAACCACCAACGCGCTGTCACCGGTGGCAAAATCACGATATCCGCCGAGCTGGCGACCGCACTGAGGGAGCCATTGGCCGTCTTCATCTGCACGTGGAAAGTGTAGGATCCAGGTGGAACATTGGTATATCGGGTTGTACGATCGGGCAAAAGGTCTGGACCCTGCCAGGTCTCCTCGAAGTTCTCCAGCCAGGTCAAATAGGTGGCGCGGGTCTCGTCCTGGAAAGTGACGCCGCGGAACTTCAGGTCGATCGCCTGCACCGGGGCCGTTAGCCGCACTGGTACATCGGTCGGATGTTCATTTCCATCGGCAGACAGGCCGGTGATCGAAAGCAATGGCGGTACAAGTGTGGGCTGGTCAAACTCTGCCCGGTAAACCGTCAGCCCCCGATCCGTGCCAATCCACACGTCATCATGGGGACCCAACTGCAAAGCATCGCGATTGGTTTCGGTGCCCAACAACCCATCCCGGTTGGTCAGGTGCACGATGTCCTGACCGTTCCAACGCATCACACCGTTGTCGGTGCCGAACCACATCCGGCCCTGGGTATCCTCCATGATGCTGTACACCGGCCGGTCGATTTCGGGCCAGGGGGCCGCCGTCTTGACGAGTTTGTCATCCTGCACGGTATAGAGCCCAGCCACTGTTCCGACCAGTAACTCACCTGTTGAAGCTTCGAGTAGGCAGTAGGTGTTGCGACCCCGGTCACCTCTGGGCGCCGTGTAGGAGGTAATTTCGCCATCCCGCAGCCGAAACACGCCGAAGTGGCCCGAAGCGATGAGCAATGAGCCATCACGGGCCTCGATCAGGCGCCGGACCAAAAGTGAGGCCTGACCGACAAAGCTGGAGAAATCCACCTCCACGAACCTGTCACCAACGAGGCGGTACAGTGACATGTTGGTGCCCACCCACAGCTCGCCCTGACGGTCAAACAACAGGGAATAGGCGCCGAGGCTCAGGCCTTCTTTTTCGTTCAATAGTTCAAACGTGTCGTCAGGCATGACCCGGCCCACACCCAGTTTGTCAGCGGCGAACCACACCTCTCCTGTCGGGCTTTCGGCCAGATCACTGACCCGCTCCCGAATCGGATTGTCATAGCCGAAGCTCAGGGTTCGTGGCGGAGTATCCAGAAACGTCAGGCCGCCGAAGTGCCCCAGCACCATTTGGCCGTTGCTGCGCAGCAGGATGGCGCTGACTTCATCATCCAACAATCCATGGCGACTGTCGTAACCGGCCATGCTGCGGTTCGTCAACTTGCTCAAACCGCGCAGTCCCGCCACCCACACATGGCCCTCGCGGTCGAGGAAGAACTCGGTCACACCCACCGACTCCAGGCCGTTGGCCCGCGACACCAACTCCAGTCCATAGCTGGGGTGAAAGAAATACACCTGGCCCAGATCGCCGAAATACAGGCCACCGGATTGGTCAGCCAGGGCCGATGCGCCCTCGCCAGGCGCCACAAAATCGAGGGACAGGTTCTCAGCCACAATGTGCATCTTGCCAGCCGTACCCACGCCGATCCAATCATCGCCCACCACCCATAGGCCACGCCTGTCATACGCTGCGCACACTGCGCGCACGGGCTCAGTCAGAGATGTGCGCGACACCTGCCAGGTGGCGGGGTTGAGCATGAAGAGACCCTGCAGCGTGGAAATGGCCAACCGCCCGTCGACAAAAACCATGTTGCCCAGCCGCACCGGCGTGGTTCCCACCACGAAGTAGCGCCACTCTCCGGCGCAATATACGGCCAGGTCTCCGAACCGAGTGCCCAGGGCCAAAAAGGTTTCACCGCTCGGCGTTTGTCCCAGAGCATAGGCCATGATGTGCTGGTCAAAAAAAGCGTTTTCGGGAACCGGTATTTCTCGCCAGCTCCCCTCTTCACTTACAAAAACCCCAATGGGGCCGCCGAGGCTGACAGTCCACATCCGGTCGTGAACATCCCGGCCAACAAAGAGATTTTTCGAGGTTTGAAGGTCTCCGAAAGAATCGAAGTGCTCCCACTCCACGCCATCAAAACGCGACAGCCCCCGGGCGGTTGCGAACCAGAGATAGCCGTCCTTGTCCTGATCGATATCCAGCACCGTGCTGCTCGGCAGGCCGTCAAGTTCGTTGTAGGTCTGGAAATGGTATTGCTGCGCCAGGGCAGGCACTGCCAACAGGGCGGTCCACAGGAAGGTGAGCAATGGAAGTCGTGCGCGCATGGGGCCCTTCCGGTCGCTTGCCGTGTTCCAGGGAGAAACCCACCAAAGCGACTCGTTGGGAAAGACCATACCACTCAGCCTACCGGTCGACAACGGCATTAAATGGGATCAATACATCAGGTCGGAATCGTCGCTCTGCCCGGTCCGCACCCAGTCCAGCAGGGCTTGCCTTTCGCTGTCTTTCAAGCGGGCTTCCGGATGGCCCACGGCATAACTGCGGGGCGGCATCTTCCCGTTTTCGATCTGCTTGTCGATCTCGCGCAGCAGAAGGTCCTGCGTCACGAAGTCAAAGGTCGGCCAGCGTGAAAAATTCAGATCCTTGCGGCCCTCGACCACGTGCCCATTGATCCACCACGACAACGGAGCCACCCGGCTGTACCAGGGCCAGCGTGTTTCGTGGGAGTGGCAATCGAAACAGGCCTTGACCAGGATGGCCTTCACTTCGGCCGGAGCCTGAACATCCGACTGCACCGGCGGGTTGGACCGATCCACGGGAATGAACTGGGCCACAACAAGGAGCGTCACCACCAGGGCGGCGCTCCATTTGACGAGTTTGCCGAGTCGGGCAGTCATGCCTACTGCTCGAGTTGCTTCAGCATGCGCTGGGCATGGCTGTGCTGCGGATCAAGCCCCAGGGCCTTGTCGATGTTGGCCCGGGCAGCGTCTTTGTGGCCGCCGACAAGGTCGAGCTCGGCCAGCATCAGGTAGCTGTCAGCATGGTCCGGATTCATTTCCAGATTCAGTTCCACCATGCGACGGGCACCGGCCAGGTCGCCGTCTTTTTGGGCGAGAGTTTCGGCCACCGTGGCCAGGGTCATGGGCGCGAAGTTGTAGGATCCGGAGCCGTAGTAGGTTTCCCGCAGCTCACGGTACTTGGCCTCGCCGGATTCGGCACCATCCTTGGCGATGGACTTCAGCAATACATTGTCCAGGGTGCGGGGATTCTCGACACCACGATGGCAGGTCACGCAGCGGACCTGGAAATCGTGTTCGTGGGTCGCGGCGGGCAGCAGGTTGGAGTTGATCTCCTGCACCATGGTCATCATGCCGCGGGCCACTTTCTTATTGTTCAGTTTGTCACTGGCCCAGTCGAAGCTGGAAAAATCGCCGGGGGTTTCCTGCACATGGCAATCAGAGCAACGCATGCCCAGGGCGGCCGCGAACGACTTCATCGTGCCGAGCAATTCACGCTTGCCGATGTCCTTGGGCAGCACCTTCAGGTTGGTGTACTCGTCGGGGACCTGAGCCATGGCGGTGGTGGCCAGCAGGGTGAACAGGGCGAGGCAAAGGGCAACGTTCTTCATCGACTTCTCCTGAGAACAAGCGGGTGGTGGTGGGACGAAAGGCAGTATAACAAAAGATTATGAAAACGTAACGCATTTTCAATAGACCACTGCGAACATTCCCCCGTGCCGCATCAGCCCCCAGACCCTATCATGGTCCCAAGCAAGCCACATTGCCCCCCACTGACCGAGGTGCCCATGTCCACCGAATTGCGAGACGCCGCCATCCGCGTGCTGATGATGCCCCGCGACACCAACCACCACGGCACCATTTTTGGTGGCGTGATCCTCAGCCACATTGATCAGGCTGGAGCCGTGGGTGCCATCCGGCGGGGGTGCCGGCAAGTGGTGACCGTAGCCATGGACAAGGTCGTATTTGCGCAGCCAGTTGAAGTCGGGGATCTGGTCAGTTTCTACGCCGAGGTGGTGCATGTGGGCCGCACCTCGCTCAAGGTGCAGGTCATGGTCGAAGCTGACCGGCGCTCGAGCGGTGAAAAAGTGGCTGTTACCCGGGCCGAAGTCACCTATGTGCACATCGGCGCCGACGGCAAACCCGCCGCCGTTCCACCCGCCTCCTGAGCCGGAGCTACTTGCCGTACTTGACGGAGCAACCGTAGGGCAACGTGGACCCCTCTTTGACCTCGGCCCCGGACAGGACCGCCTTCAGGGCCGCCTGCACGTAATTCTTCTGGCCCAACTTGCTCGGCGAACGGTTGTCATCGATGGCGCCGTTGTACACCACGATGCCGTCGCTATTGATGACGAACATGTGCGGCGAAGTTTTGGCCTCGTAGGCCCGCCCCACGGTGCCGGCTTCATCCATCAAAATCGGGAAAGTCATTTCGTATTCCTTGTGAGCCTTCTGGTTGCGCTCCAGCCCAGCTCCCTCACGCCCCGCCGCACTGGAATTGATCGCCAGCCAAACCACATCCTGGCCTTCGACCGCGGCAAAAGTCTCGTTCATCGTGCGCGCTGTTTTGTGGTGTTTCTTGATGAAGGGGCAATCGGGGTTGAACCACTCCAGGACCACCGTCTGGCCGGCGTCCAGGTATTCCTGCAGGTGGTGCTTCTGGCCGGATGTGTCCTGCAAAGTGAAGTCGGGAGCCTTGTCGCCAGGCGAAATCGTGGCCAGGGAAACGCCCACAAACAGGGACAATAGAAGTGTGCTCATCAGGAACAGGCGCAACAAACGCATGGTCAACCTCCAGGGGGTTCAGGCTGCAACAACTGGGCAGGGAAATCCGCGATGTAGGCACGGGTCGACCCGTCTTTTTCTTTGATGGTGACCAGACCGCGCACCGGTCCGACCGTTTCCCCCTCGGCCTCGAAGCGAAGGGCCAAGCTTGGGCCCTGGCCGTCGCGGATCAAATTGACCAGCTCGCCGCAATCAACCGTCGGCATGAAACTCAACCGGGTGCCTACCATTCCTTCGAAGTGGAATTTCTGGCCCTGCCAGTGCGGATTCAACAGGCCCTTGGGCAACGCCTGGGGCAAGTTGTTCAACGCGCTGGTGCTCTCTTCGCTGCGCGGTCCGGCGTGATGATCACTCAGCACGATCTCCACCTCAACGGTGGCCTTGCCCGGTACGCAAGATGTTTTGCAGGCCAACCACTCGACATTGGCCGTCAGTTTGGCAGTGCCTGAGGTAGGCGCATCATCCGGCAGGCCGACCTTTTGCAGCAGCACCAACTCTTCGTGGTAAACATGATCCAGGATGTCGCCTTCGCTGAGGTACCGCACCGGCGCCGGCCAGTGCAGGCCACCGGCGATCCAGCCCTCGGGCAATTCCAGATCGATGGTTGGGGCAAAACCCGAATCGTTGCGACCGGTCCAGTACAGGTGCCAGTTTTCGGCCAGGTCGAAACGCCAGACCAGAGTGATGCTCTCACCCGGCACGGCCGCGGCGTAGTCCGGGCTGACCGAAACCAGGACTGGGTTATTGTCGTCCGGCGCCTTGGAACCGCATCCCGACATGGCCAGGAGCAGAATCAAAACGGCAGCGATTTTGCCAATTGCTGAAGCAGTATTTTTCATGCGTCCCACCATATATCTGGCGGCCGGATGCCGCCACCTTGACCTTGGGGCCCAAACCTGATACCAAGAGGCCTCGAAGCTTCAGATCCGACAAATACCAAGCGGGGGATATCGTGGACCATACGGACGTCACCAAACAAAAGACCAAATCACAGGCCGTCAGCCGCGGCATCTTCATTTTCCTGGTGGTCCTGTCCCTCGGCGGCGTGGCCATCATGGACTATTCGGTCACCTACGGCCTGTGGTACTGGTTGGCCATGTCGGTCGTCAGCGGCGGCGTGAGCATCGGGCTGGCCTGGCGCGGGGCCGCCGAAGCCGGTGAAACCGCCGGCGGGCACCTGAAGAAGCAGGTCTTTCACTGGCTCGCCCTGATCGGTGCCCTGATGCTGGTGTTTTTCCTGCAAAGCGCCGAAGAGCTTACGCCCACCACCAGTGGCCTGATGGCCCTGCTCATGCTGGCGTTGGCCACGACCTTGGCCGGGGTGCATTTTCGGCCACGCCTGGCGGTGCTGGGTGGCATTCAGGCCGCGACCTTCGTGGCGGCCGTGCTCACCGAAGAATTTTTCTGGGTGCTGTTGATATTGATCTTGGTGGTCGTGGTGGTGGACATCGTTTGGCGGAGCAAACAAAAGGTCCAGAACTAGTCGTCGAAGGTGTGCTCGTTGTAGCCCTCGAACTCCAGCAGGCCGTGCTCGTGGCCCGGCTCGATGGGAATGATCGCCGGTTCGCTGCCGTCAACGAACATCACCTTACGCATGCCGGCACCGATGGCGTCCAGATGGGCGCCATCTTTGCCTATCAGGGCCGTGCCCTCGAGCACGCACACACAGGTCACTTCGTCGTTCTTGTAGACCGCGATGGTCGTGCCGGTGATTTCGATGCGGCCTTCGGTGGTCAGGATCAGCACTTGGCTGCCGGGGAATTCAGGGCCGGTCTTGATGCGAAACTCGCCCTTGTGCACGGTCGTCTGGTAGGCGTAGTCATCACCGTCCGGGTTATCCGGCAAAGTGAACTCGGCCGGACCGGCCACCCCTACAACCAGCACGCCATCGAGCACGATGTCCAACTGCACGCCCTCGGGCACGGAAATGTGGGCTTGGGGCACAATCAGATTCGCCACGGCGTCGCGGTCGGCGGCGTCCACCGTTTGTTCGTTGACCGTGACGGTGCCGGTGCCCCGCACATCCTTCATTTCCCATTCCGGATCGCCACCATTGAAAAAGATGATGGCCAGCATGGCTGCCATGGCGGGTAAAACGGCCAGGAAACCGCGGCGGCGGCGTTTTTGGGGCGGCATTTCCACGATCTTTGGCGCTTCCGCCTCGGCTGTGGTCTCACCTTCAGCGATCTCACCGGATACGAATTGCTGACGCAGCTTCGCACGGAAGGCGTCGTCGGCGCGCACCTCACCCAGATCGCGGACAGACTCTTGCATCTGCCGTTCTTCGGGTGTGAGGTTCATGTTGTCGCGCTCGCTCATTCCAACACGTCCGGTTTGTGGTCCTGGAGCAACTCTCGCAGCTTCACCAGGGCCCGTGAATAACGTTTTCTGACGGCCGGGGCCGCCTCATCGATCACTTCAGCAATCTCTTCGTGGTTCAGGCCCTGCATGTCGTGCAGCACCACCACCAGGCGCATGGGTTCCGGCAATCGGTCCAGAGCCTCTTCCAGCAGGCGGCCATGATCGGCCTCGATGGCATCCTGCTCGGGCGTGGCCACTTTCGCCGCCACGTTCTCGGTGTACTCGGGCTTCGCATCCAGCGACAGCGTTGCTTTGTCCTGCCGGCCCTGCCGCGAGCGCCATTTTTCGCGGCACAAGTTGGTTGTGATCGTCAGCAGCCAGGGCGCGGGGTCTCGCGTCACATCCAGCTGGTGGGCGGCCTTGTGCACCCGCAGGAACAGTTCCTGGACGATGTCCTGGGCCGCTGCTTCGTTGCCCATCAGGCGGTAGGCCAGGCTATACAGGCGCCCAAAATAGGCGTCAAAGAGCCGGCCCAGGGCCTCGGGATCCCGGGCGCGGACCTTCTCGAGGTCGGCTGCCGCCAGGAGCGAGCTGGGCGGATCTGTATTTGGCGTGGCATCGTTATGATGCGGGCCCATGCTCACCTCCTGTCAATAATAGGAACCAGGGACCAAAAGTGTGACCTTTAACCAGGCCAATAATTGCAATCGGAGCCCAACATCGGTCAAAACCGGATTTTTGACCAGTCCCAATTCGCCATTTCTGGTATAGTCGCCCCACAATCTCCACAGGAGGCAACCCGATGGTGCGATACGCGTTGTTGAGAACCGCGATGGATCCTTTGCTGGCCGTGGCCAGCGACCAAGGCCTGGCCTGCCTGCTGTTCATGCCCCGCGCCTGGGAACACCACACCCGCGCCCACGCCCTGGCCCGCGAACTTGAGCCGGATGATCCGGAGATTCGCGAAGACGCCAGCGGGTTCGAAGACCTGACCGACCAGCTCGCCGAATACTTTGTGGGCCGTCGCGAGGAGTTTGATCTGGAGTTGGATCTGCGCGGCACCGAATTCCAGGTCCGCACCTGGCGCGAGTTGCAAAAAATCCCCTACGGCAACCTGCGCACCTACGGCGAAGTCGCCCGCGCCCTGAAGCAACCCAAGGCCACCCGTGCGGTGGGCCAGGCGGCCGGACACAACCCGCTGCCGATCATCATTCCCTGCCATCGGGTCATCGGCCAAGGCGGCTCGCTGGTGGGTTTCGCCGGCGGCGTCACCACCAAGGCCCGACTTCTGCGCCTCGAAGGCCACACCCTCGGCGAGAGCGCCCGCCTCGAGGAGCCGCGGCTTTTTTAATATGACCACCCTCGACTGGACAATCATCGTCATCATGTACGCGGTCATCGTGGCCGCAGTGCAATTGACCCGTGGCCGGATGCGCGGCGTGGCCGACTACCTGGCCGCCGGCCGACTGGCCGGGCGTTACCTGCTGACCATTTCGGCGGGCATCGCAGGCCTGGGTGCGATCACGGTGGTGGCCAATCTGGAAATGGGTTACGAGGCCGGTTTTTCCCAGTACTGGTGGGGCTTGACCACCGCCGTGGTGCACCTCGCGGTGATGGTCACCGGTTGGGTCACCTACCGCTTTCGCCGCACCCGCGCCCTGACCTTGGCCGAGTTTTTCGAACGCCGATATTCGCGGCGTTTTCGCATCTTTGCCGGCTCGGTGGCCTTCGGCGCGGGCCTGATCAACTTCGGCATTTTTCCCGCCGTGGGTGCGCGCTTCTTCATGCACTTTTTGGCGCTGCCCGAAGTGTGGACGGTCGGCCCTTTGGCCATACCCGTCTTCCCGGCGGTCATGGCGCTGCTACTGACCACCGCCGTGTATTTCGTATTGGCCGGAGGTCAAGTGGCCGTCATGGTCACCGACTTCATCCAGGGCATTTTTGTCAACCTCGTTTTTCTGGCGGTGGCTTTGTTCCTGCTGCTGAAAATCGGCTGGGGCGATGTGGGCGAAGTCATGACCCAAACCGCGGCGGGCCATTCGAAGATCAACCCCTACGACACCGGGTTCGTCACCGACTTCAATTTTTCCTACTTCATGATCGGCGCCATCGGCCTGCTCTACGGCGCCATGAGTTGGCAGGGCACCCAGGCCTATTACGCCAGCGCCCGCACCGCCCACGAAGGCAAGATGGGCGGCGTGCTCACCCTGTGGCGCAACCGTTCCCAGGAAACCTTCCTCACCCTCATTCCCATCCTCATCTTCACCGTCATGCGCCATCCGGACTGGAGCGGCGTGGCCGACGAGGTGCGCGGCATATTGGCGTCCATCGACAATGAAGCGGTGCGCGGCCAGATGCGCGGCCCGGTGGCCCTGGCCACCCTGTTGCCGCGAGGCTTGGTGGGCGCTTTTGGGGCCCTGATGGTCGGCGCCTTCATCAGCACCCACAACACGTATCTGCACTCCTGGAGCAGCATCTTTGTGCAGGATATCGTGCTGCCGTTCCGCCAAAAACCATTGTCCCCCCGCGCCCATTTGCGCCTTTTGCGCGGGGCCGTCATCGGCGTCGCTCTGTTCATTTTCGGCTTCAGCCTCTTGTACAAACAGAGCCAGGCCATCCTGCTGTTCTTTGCCCTGACGGGCGCCATTTTTGCGGGCTGGTCCGGCGCCGTGATCATCGGCGGCCTGTACACCCGCTGGGGCACCACTGCGGCCGCCTGGGTCGCCAGCATCACCGGCGTGACCCTGACCGTGACCGGATTTGCCCTCGAACAGGCCCAACGCGTGTGGCGCGAAGACGGCACCGCTTTCTGGGGATTGCTGGATTGGCTGGGACCGGACAACGCCGAGGCCTGGGCCGCCGCCGTCAACACCCACCTGCCCAACGGCCAGATCCTCTGGGGCTGGGCCATGTGGATCTGCACGGCTTTGTACGTGCTGGTCTCCCTCGGGCAAAAACATTTTGGCCGCCACGAAAGCTTCAACCTCGACCGCCTGCTGCACCGCGGCGCGTACGAAATCGAAGGCGAAGTTGAGAGCGGCACAGTGCCCACCAGTCGCGGTTGGCGCGCCCTGGCCATCACCGGCGAGTTCAGTCGGCGCGACAAATTCCTGTACCTGGCCACCTATGGCTGGAGCCTGGGCTGGGTCCTGGTTTTCATCGCCGGCACCGTGTTTTTTCTGACCCGCCAAATCAACGACGGCGACTGGTCGGCCTATGATTCGCTGTGGCTGGGTTTCTGGCACACCAAGCTGTGGTTGGAGCTGGCCATTTCGGCGGTGGTCATCGTTTGGTTCACCATTGGCGGCGTGCGGGATGTGAAAGCGTTGTTGCGGGGATTGAAAGAGCGGGATCCCGAAAACCAGGACGACGGGTTTGTTTCATAAAAAAGGGCCGGCCCCGTAAAAGAGCCGGCCCACTGTCTTGCCTCGAATTCCATCTCGCCTCGAGTTCTACATCCCCCACAAAATCATCGTATCAACCTTGTGTCCCATCAGTTTCAGGTAGTAGAACAACTGCGCCTTGTGGATGGCCAGATGGTTCACCATGTGCAGCAGGTGATGGCCGAGGATGAGCTGATTGTCCGGCTCCCACGGTGCCGCTGATTTCAGCGTGGCCAGGTTCTCCTCACCCGCCTTTTCGAGCATCTGCAGGGCCACCTCGCGGTCGGCGGCCAAGGCCTTGCGCGCTTCGGCAACACTGTCCACGGTGGCCATCTGCTCGGCGGTGGGCATTTTGGGTTCCTGATTGGTTTCAGTATCGCAGTCGCCACCACCCTCGGGCATACCCCAGTCGCCGGTCACAAAACCCTGGCAACACATGCCGCACGAGGTGTTGATGTGCGCCAGCAGTTGCCCCACCGTCATCCAGTTTTCGCCCGTGGACGGCTTCCAATCCAGGTCAGAGTCCTTGAGCATACCCACCATGTTGTCGGTGGTCTGGTAGGTGGCGTTCATTTCACGGGTCAGCAATTCGGTCCAATTCATGGATTGTCTCCCAACAATGTTTGTTGACGATGGCCTGCGGGGGCGGAAACAAGATACACAAACACAGGGCGAAAAGAAAGCGAAAACACCGCACCCACTTTTCAATCGCAAGCCCTTGAAGTATATTGGTCTTTCAAATCAACGTGGTTAACCTCGCCCGGAAATCGCTCCAATATGACCAGATTTCGTAACAAACTTTCTCTTATGATCAGGTGCACTTTTCTCCTGATGCTGACGTCTGCCAGCCAGGCCGCCACGTTCACGGTCGACCCCCACGGCAACGCCGATTTCCTGAACATCCAGGAAGCCCTTTTTGCCGCCAACCACGGCGATGAAGTCGTC
>DAOVTU010000628.1 GCA_030632925.1 Candidatus Krumholzibacteriia bacterium
GCCGCCGATTGTGTCTTCTGCTTCATCGATCAGAACCCTAAGGGCATGCGTGACCAGATTTACGTAAAGGATGAGGACTACCGCTTCAGCTTCCTGTACGGCAACTACATCACGCTGACGAGCATGGGCAAAAAAGGCATGCGGCGCATCATTGAGCAGCGCCTCAGCCCGCTCTACGTATCGGTGCACGCCACGGACATCGACGTGCGCACGCGCATGCTGGGCATCAAGCGCAAATTCGATGTGGTGGAGATGCTGCGCGAACTGTGCGAGGCCGGTATCGAGATCCATACCCAGGTGGTGCTGTGCCCAGGCTGGAACGAAGGCCTGATTCTGGAAAAGACTTTCCGCGACCTGCTCGAACTGGGTGTGCCGGTGGCCGAAGGCGAAGAAGCTTTCACCGCCGTCTGCGAACGCGGCCACGGATACGACGGCGTCGAAATTCCGGAATACGCCGATGTGGTGGATGACGAGAATCAGGCTCGTGGTGGCGTCAAGAGTTTGGCCATCGTTCCGGTCGGTCTCAGCGAACACCGTGATGGCCTGACCAAGCTCGAATCGGTCACGCCTGAACTGGCCCATGAAGTCATCGACCAGGTCGCCGGATGGCAGGCTGAGGCCCGCAAAAAACTGGGTTTCTCGTTCATCTACCTCAGCGACGAGTTTTTCCTCATGGCCGGCCGGCCCTTTCCGGACGCCGCCACCTATGACGGCTTTTGGCAGATCGACAACGCCATCGGCCTGACTGCGCGGCTGCGCGATACCTGGTCAGAGGCTCTCGATTGGCTGGCCGAGGAAGGTACCCTGCCCCAGAAGCCTCTGACAGTGCTGACGGGGCATTTGGCCGCCAAAGCCTGGCGACGGGAGTTTGAGGGCATCCTGACTCGTCCTGGATTACCGCCCGTGGAGGTCGTGGGGGTGGACAACCGCTTCTACGGCAACTCAGTCACCGTGGCGGGCTTGCTGTCGGGCGACGACCTCAGGCGCGCCCTTTTGACCCTGCCTGCGGACCCGGTCCGGCAGGTCGTGCTCTCGCCGCGGGTGATCAACAACGACGGCTTGACCCTCGACGGCATGACCCTCGAGGACATCAGCCGCGACCAGCCTCACCACGTGCAGCTCGGTGAAGAAGACGGCTTTATTGATTTCTGGCAGGAACTGGGCTAGTTTCGGGCCGAAACCGTTTCCTATAAATCGCCTCAACCTTCGAGCCTAATCCGGTACAACCGGAAGGTTTTCGGCAGGAGCACAAAGTGTCGTTGCGCACCGTGGCCATCATTGGTCGTCCCAATGTGGGCAAATCCACTCTCTTCAATCGCATCATTGGGCAGAGGCGCTCGGTTGTGCACGAAACCGCTGGCGTCACCCGTGACCGCATCACCGAAACCACCGATTGGTCGGGCCACCCGTTCATCCTGTTGGATACCGGCGGCATCATTCCCTTCGGCGAATCGGTATCCGATTTCGACGCCGTGGTGACCGAGATCGCTGAAATGGCCATCGACGACGCCGACGTGGTGCTCTTTCTGGTCGACGGCAAGGTTGGCCCCATGGCCTGGGACGAGTCCATCGCCCGGGACTTGCGTAAAAAAGGCAAGGCGACCGTGCTGTGCGTCAACAAGCTCGAAAAAGAATCCGAGCAGATGGCGGTGCACGAATTTTACAGCCTGGGCCTTGGCGAACCGGTGGGCATCAGCGCCCTGCACGGCTATGGCGTGGGGGACCTGCTCGACGTGGTCGTCGATGGCTTTCCCAAGCACGAAGTCGAAGAGCCCTGTGATTGCAAGGTCGCCATCCTGGGTCGCCCCAACGTGGGCAAATCCAGCCTGCTGAACATCCTGACCGGCGAAGACAGCGCCCTGGTCAGCGACATCTCAGGCACCACCCGTGACTCCGTACACACCGACATCCAGTGGCACGGGAATACCATCCGCCTGATCGACACCGCCGGATTGCGGCGCAAGTCCAAGGTGACCGAGGCGGTGGAGGTGTTCAGCAACATGCGCACCATCCGGGCCCTGGAACACTGCGACATCGCCATCTTCATGGTCGACGCCTCGGACGGGTCAGTGACCCAGGACGCCAAGATCGCAGGCATGATCCACGACCAGGGCAAGGGCGTGGTGGTGGTGTTCAACAAGTGGGATCTGATCAAGAAAGAAACCAACACCCATCTGGAGCATTGGGAAGAGTTCTGCCGGGACGTGCCGTTCCTGCCTTATGCGCCCTGGTTCATGATCAGCGCCGAAACCGGGCAGCGCACCGGGCGCATCATGGAAAAAGTTTGGGAAGTCCATGAAGAACGGCAGAAGCGCATCAAGACCAGCGAAGTGAACGAAATCATGGAGCGCATCACCAGCTACCAGATGCCGCGCGCCCACGGCGGTGGCCTGGGCAAGATCTACTACACGACCCAGATCGAAACCGCGCCGCCAACTTTCCTGATGAGCGTGAACGAGCCGAAATTCTTTGCCCGCAACTACCTGCGCTTCATCAACAATCAATTGCGCAAAGAATACGGCTTTACCGGAAGCCGAATATTTGTCAAAATGAAGAAGCATTAGAGACACCAGTTCGACAGCCGGGCCAGGTCCGGCTTCACACGATCTCAAGACCACATAATCAAGAGACGGGTCCCATGCTGCTGATAGTCTTCCTCCTGCTGGCCTTCGCTCTGGGTTCCGTTCCCTTCAGC
>DAOVTU010000472.1 GCA_030632925.1 Candidatus Krumholzibacteriia bacterium
CGGTTGTGCACTTCGATGGTCAACCGACGCGAGCTGTTCAGGGTCAACGACCAGATGGAACTCTTGCCCAAAGCAATGGCGCTGTGGTAACCGGCCACGCAATGGCCCATGGCGACTCCTTCGGTCACCAGTTGTTTGGGATTGCGGATCTCGGCCAGCGTCCAGACATCGCCGGGCACCTCTCGTCCGCTGACGACCTGCGTTTTTTTCCACACGCAGGTTGCGAAACCCGACATCGTGAAATCTTTCAAGCTTTTGAACCGGCTCAAGTCGTTCAGTTGTTTGTGCCACAGGTTCATGTCGCGAGTGACCGTAGCCAGGGTGCGCCCTTTCAGGTGAAAATCCTGGTTTTCCCGGTACTTGATTCGGAGGAAATCGCACAGCGGCGCGGCCTGCACCGGATCCAGATCCGGTTGGCGGCACAGCCAGTGGATCACCTCGTCCCAGAAGATTTCCTCGCGGATTTTCTTGAATCCGCCCAACAACTCGTTGCCCAGTGACCGGGCCAGAACGACTTTCCCTCCGTAGGCCAATACCTGGGCTCGCCGTGCCGACGCGACGATCGTCTGGGGCCGGTCCGGGTTCACCATCAGGTGGCACATCCGCCGGGTCAGCGGCGGCGGCAGTTCTTTCGTGCCCGCCAACCCGGACACCTTCCGGCCACTGATGACCGCCTTGACAATGCGGGCGGTGACTTCGGCAGCCTGCCAGCTCTCGTGTTTCGCCAACATGCTGTCGACCAGGTTGGCCTCGGCCGGATAGCGGCCCAGCACGTGGGTCACCAGGCTGCGAAAGGCGCTGGTCAGTCCGCGTCCGGCAGGGTCCCATTCGGCATGGGTGCCGGTGTGGCTGATCAGGGCCAGATTGCTCACACCTTCGAGGTAGGGCGGCGTCAACAGGCCGGGCCGTTTGGTCCACACTTCCTTGGCCAGGCTGCGAAACCGAACGCTTTTATCCCGGTTGACATTGATCCAGCCCGCATCTTTCAGGATGGTGTCGAACTTGAAGTTGTCTTTCCGGTGCAATGCTTTATCGCTGCGAATCCTGGTCCGTTCACGGCGCCATTCGTACAGGTTCCTGGCTTTCCGTTCCCGCTCTTGTTTGATCTTCAACTCATCCCTGATCGCCTGGCGCGCACGCCGACTCAGGTTTTTCTTGGTCTTCCTCTTGCCCATGGGCTTCTCCTGCTCATCTTCGGATCCCAGTCCGCGACGACCGGATGTCGCCGCAGGTTTCGTATATGGATGGGTGCTGGCAGGTTGATTTTCTTCATGGATTTACCTCCGTTTGTTGGTTCTTTCAGTGACTGGATTGGCGGTTCTCTGAACTGTCCGCCACGGATTGCTTGCGATGTAACAGCGTTGTGTTGCAATAGATTATGTCGGCAACGCGCCAAGGCGAATCACACGGACAACCCCTGTCCTTTGGGCGCCGGACAGACGAATTCACCAGCGGTTCCGTGGATCCTGCTCAACAGTTGGTGGATCCAGAACCCTTATCACCGGACATCACAGATGACCGGAAAAATCGGTGGTGCTGGGACCTCGAAATGGGGAGAGGGTCAGTTCTTGCCGATCACGTATTTTGAATACATGAGGATCAGAAGCTGATCAGGCATGCCGAGGAAGCAGCACTATTTCTAGAATCGATTCTAGACTTTGCAGATTTGTCACAGGCTACTCCCTGGTAAAAGATGGTTGGGTTGGTCAAGGGATCGGCAAACTACCGGACTTGTCGACCGCCGTCAAGAATTTCTTTACTTCGTTTTTTAAAAAAAATTTGCAACAAACAGATCGGCGAAGTAGTATTTGCCCCCGTCGGTTCGTGGTGAACCGGATGTGAAATTCAAAAGGAGGTGAAACGTGTTGCGATCTGAACGGCTCCAGGGAGCCGAATCGAAAAGGAAAGTTGGCGGCCTGGCCGCGGGAACAAAAAATGTGCAGCACCGAATCCGTCCTCTGATTGGACGAGACCAGTAAGCGACAAGTTTTGATCCTGGCTGTTTCAAGCCGCCCGCTTCCCCCATATCCCTGCTCGCATACCAACTCCCGAATATTTCGGCGTGTTTTTCGCACGCCTGTATCCAATGGAAAGCAGACATCGTGAATCGAAGAAAATTGAACGAATTGGGCGTCCCCACAGGGGAACCAATGAAAACAGCGATCCGCCTGGTGGCGCAGGCGGGTCAAAAGAGAATGAAGAAACGTGAGGTGAATGAGGCGGTCGAGGCGGCAGTGAAAGACCCGCGCAACGTGCCGCCGGGTGCTCACTTTGCGCCTTTGGCCCTGTTGTTGGTTTCCGAAATGGAGGCCACTGACAAGGCTGCAAAAGCTCAAACCAAGGCTCCGTGGCGTCAATGGGGAAAGGACATTGACCGGGCCGCGATCCAACAAATGGAAACCGCGTGCCGCCTGCCGGTGGCTCGTCAAGGGGCGTTGATGCCCGATGGCCATCCGGGTTATGGACTGCCCATCGGTGGCGTACTGGCGGCAGAAAACGCAGTCATCCCGTATGCGGTGGGCTCGGACATCGCCTGCCGGATGTGCCTGACGGTCCTGGACATGCCGGCGGCCGACATGGCCGCACGCAATCAGGAACTGGGTCATGCCCTCGAGAAGGAAACCCTTTTCGGAGGTGCGGCCAGTTTTGCCAAGCGGCGGGACCACAAGGTCCTGGAGGCCGACTGGAACGGCACGAAGTTTCTATCGCGTTTGAAAGACAAGGCGTGGAAACAACTGGGCAGTTCCGGCGGCGGCAACCACTTCGTGGAGTTCGGCACGCTGACTTTAGCTGCACCTGACCTGGGACTGGAAGCCGGCAAGTACGTCGCGTTGCTCAGTCACAGTGGCAGTCGCAGTGTGGGCAGCCGCATTGCCCAGTTCTACACCGAACTGGCGCGCAAGCAGCACCCGGAGTTGCCGCCCCAGTTGGCCTATCTGGCCTGGCTGGACATGGACTCCGAAGGTGGGCAGGAGTACTGGCACGCCATGCAGTTGATGGGGCAGTACGCCCAGGCGAACCATCAGGTGATTCATCGTCTCCTGTTGAAAAACCTGCGGGCCAAGGCTCTGGTGACCATCGAGAACCACCACAATTTCGCCTGGCGCGAAGAGCACGACGGGCGTGAGCTGATCGTGCATCGCAAGGGTGCAATTCCGGCTGCCGAGGGGCAGTTGGGGGTGATTCCCGGCAGTATGGCTACACCGGGTTATTTGGTGCGCGGGCGGGGCCATGCCGCGTCTCTGCGTTCGGCGGCCCATGGCGCCGGCCGGCGATTCAGCCGGAAGGTGGCCAAAAACGAACTGGGTTGGCAGGAGGCCCGCGAGCTTCTGACCCGCAAGGGAGTGACCCTGTTGTCCGGCGGAATCGACGAGACGCCGCAGGCCTACAAGGACATCCAGGAAGTGATGGCGGCCCAGACCGATCTGGTGGACATCGTGGCGCGCTTCATGCCGCAAGTGGTGAAGATGGCGCCTTAGGGCAAATGGCAGCAAACGGGAGAGGAGGTGAAATCAAATGAGTGAATTGTGGTTGCAGATCAGTGCCGGTCAGGGGCCGCTGGAATGTCAGTGGGCCGCCGCGCAGGTGCTGCAGTTGTTGGTCGCCGAGATGA
>DAOVTU010000304.1 GCA_030632925.1 Candidatus Krumholzibacteriia bacterium
AAACAAGTTTAAATTGTTTTTACTATTGCCGTTAGGCGTTTTTCACCGTATACTGACTACACCTCCCAAGAGCCCTGCATCGGCACTTATTTTTGAAGGAAATACCATGCAAAAACCACCCCACGGGTTCCGTCCCGGCCAGTCGGCGCATAGCGTTCACCAATCCTTGAAAACTTCGCTGGAGGCCCTGGAAAAAGCCCAACAATGTGCGGTCTTGTGGTTCGGGGAAATTCTTGAGCGCAAGCTTTACCGGGAGTTGGGTTATGGCTCCATCAACCAATACGCCAAGCTGGAACTCGGGTTTTCCACCAGTCGAACGGGCGACTTTCTCCAGCTGTGCCGCAAGCTGAAATCGCTGCCCAAGGTGAAGGCGAAGGTGGAGTCGGGCGAGTTGGGCTACACCGCGGCCCGCGTCATCGCGCCGGTCGCTGACAAATCCAACGAACAGGCCTGGGTGGATTTTGCGTTGAACAATTCGCGGCGTGAATTGGAGCGGGAAGTGAAACGCGCGCGGGTTGAGGCGGCCGACCGGGCTGCGGGTCAAATGCCGTTGATGCCTGTCACCCAGAAACGGCCGGCGGCTGTGGTGCCAGTGCGGGTGAACCTTGAAATGTCGCCCGCTCAATTCGCACGTTATGAGGCGTTGTGGGAGCGAGTGCGCAAACAGGGTGACGCGCCGTCCGACAAGGTCGAGGCGATGCTGGAAATGATGGCCTCTTTTGTGGAAAAAAGTTCCCCCCGGGGGGAACATTCACAGCCACCGGTTCAAGTGCATGTTCACCAGTGTCCGGATTGTGGTGATGCGGCGGTGCAGACTAGCAAGGGTGAGTTGAAGCTGGGCGCGGCCGAAACTGAGCGCCTCCAGTGTGACTGCCAGATCAGTCAAACAAACGAGCGCAACACAACATCAATCCCGCCCGCCACAAGACGCAAAGTCCTCGCCCGCGACCGCCACCAGTGCCAACGTCCTGGTTGCGACCACACCCGCTACCTTGAGGTGCACCACAAGGCTCCGCGCACGCAAGGCGGTTCCAACGAACAGACCAACCTGACAACCCTATGCTCGGCCTGCCATCAACTGTTGCACGAAATCGGCGTGAAAGAACCGGCGGGTATATACCAATACAAAACGGGCGCCCCCACCAGGAGAGCGCCCGTTCCATCATCTCATCAAAACTACTTACCAGGGCACTCCGCCGCGATGGCTGCGTCGATACCCTTGCCGGCATAGGCCTTGTCCCACTGTTTGGCGAAGTCGGCGGCCAACTTCAGCGCACGGGCCCGGTAGTCATCCTTGTTGTCCCAGGTGTTGATGGGGTTGAGGATACTGTTGTCTTCCACGCCAGGGCAGGTCTGGGGCACGAGCACCTTGAAGACTTCGTCCTGCTTGTAGTCGACATCCTTCAGGGTGCCGTCGATGGCCGCGGCCACCATGGCCCGGGTCAGCATGATGTCCATGCGGGAACCGACGCCGTAAGGGCCGCCGCTCCAACCGGTGTTCACCAGGTAGACCTGGGTGTCGTGCTCGTCGAGCTTCTTGCCCAACAGGCTGGCGTAGTCGTCCGGGTTGCGGGGCATGAAGGGCGCACCGAAGAAACGGCTGAAGGCCGAGACGGGCTCGGTGACTCCGGTTTCGGTGCCGGCCAGCTTGCTGGTGTAACCCATGATGAACCACAGCATGGCCTGCTCTTTGGTCAGCTTGCTGACGGGAGGCAGAACACCGTTGGCGTCGGCGGTCAGGAACAGGATCGTGGTCGGGTGGTCGCCCTTGCTGCTTTCCTTGATGTTGGACAGATCGCTCAGCAGGTACGAACCGCGACTGTTGGGCGTCAGGCGGTCATCGAACAAGTCAAAAGTGCCATCAGGCCACATCAGGGCGTTTTCGACAATGGACCCGTGCTCCAGGTAGTTCTTCTTGTTGAAGACAGCCTTGTAGATTTCGGGCTCTTTGTCGGGGTTCAGATCGATCAGCTTGGCATAGCAGCCGTGCTCAAAGTTGGCCACGCCGTTGTCGTTCCAGCCGTGCTCGTCATCACCCAGCAGGCCGCGCTCGGCAACCGCGCTGAGGGTGGTCTTGCCGGTGCCACTGAGGCCCAGCAGCAACGCGATGTCGCCTTTGGGGCCTTCGTTGGCCGAGCAATGGATGGGCAGGATGCCGGCGGCGGGCAGCATGTAGTTCATTACCGTGAACAGCATCTTCTTGCAGCTGCCACAGTACTGGGAACCGTACACCACGCCGATGCGGCGGTCGAAATCCACGGCGATGACCATGGTGCTGGTGCCGTCGATGCGCGGGTCGTTGCGCAGGCGGCCTTCGTAGCGCTTGGGGTCCAGCTTGTTGTCCGGGCAGGCCAGCAGGGTGAAGGGCTTGTCGGCGAAGATGCTCTGGTCCAGGTCACCGGGGACCGGGCGGAACATGTTGTCGCAGAAGAGCACATTCAAGGCCTTGTTGGAAATCGTCGTCACGGGCAGGGAGTAGGCGCTGTCGGCTCCGATCACGCGGTCACTGGCATAAACTTTTTCATCGGCGCCCAGGGTGGCCAGGGCGTCTTCGACCAGCATGTCGAAAGTCTCTTCGTCGACCGGGATGTTGTTGGCAGCGGTCCAATCGATGGTCTCTGCGCTGCTGGCCCGCTTGACGATCAGCGTGTCCTTGGGGCTCCGGCCGGTGGACTCGGGGTTCGTCCAGGTCGCCAGGGCACCACACTCCGAGACGACGGCTTCACCGTTGTCGACGCTGGCCTGGATCAGCTTGGGGCGTTCCAGGTTCCGTTGGATATTTGCACCCGCAAGTAGTGTCTCGACGCTTTTTTGGAAACTCATCGTCATGGCTCCTTGATCAAGTGATCAAATTCTTGACGACGCACACGACCCTTCGCCCGTACGTCCTCATTCAGCACCCAAAGGGCCTGTGATTTAACTCACAGAACCTGTTGATTATCTAGCCAAAGTAGACAGACCGGAGAGGTTGGACAAGGGGTTTCTGCCCATTTGAGGGCAGGATTCCGGTAGGCTTTAGGCCCAAACGGCCATGAATATCAAAATCATTGGTTATCAGTGCCCCAGGGACTTCAATCGCGTTTCCATATTCTTACCCAGGGCCATGCCCAGCCCCAATCGCAGTGAAAACGCACTGCCGCCAAGATTGGTGCCGCCATCGTTGCGGCTGCCGATGATTTCGTAGCGCCCATCGGCTTTCAGGAACCACTTTTGAGAATTGGTCAAATACATCCGGTAGCCCGCGCCGAGGCTCACATTGTAGGACGCCAGGTTGAGGTCTTCGCCCTGGAAGGGCAATACAGTGTCGTAGCCCAACCCCGCAAAAAGTTCGGCCAGATGCGGCCCCTGCCGCCAAACAGCGCCGCCAGCTTCCACGCCCAGCAGGATGGCGTCCCAGCGGTCAGACCGGCCGACAAATCCGCCGCTGTTCACGAAGTAGGGCTCACCGGCACGGCCCACCCGAACTTCCATCACGAAACGACCAAACCATTGCCGCCACCAGCGTTCGGCCGAGGCGCCGATCAGCTGTTTCTTGTCCACGAACTCCAGGTCGCCACCGGGCTGCCACTGTCCCCAGTACACCGTGACCATGCGCGGGATATTCACTTCACTGATGATCTCGATTTCTTCGTTGTAATAGTAGCGTAGCCAGGTGTCGTCCAAGTCGTCGCTCTGCAACAGGAGCCAGGCTTCAGCGGTATTTCCGGCGTAGAATAGGCAAAAGAACTCTTCGAGGCTGCCGGGTGGTGCGTGGGGCAACATCTGGTTGGCGAAGTCGGTGGTGAAGGTGTCGAAAGCTTCACGCTCGGTGCCGGCCTTGGGCAACTTGGCCGGATCGTACCGGTCGGCCAGCCAGTCGATCACGTCGTAACCATAAATGATCTCTTCAAAATTGCCGTCCCAGATGCTGGCCAGGATGCGCAGTCGTCCCAAAGGCTCACCAAACTCGCATTTTTCAGAAAGGTAAATCACCAGCTCGTAAAGGCGGTCCGGCTCGTCGTTGTACACGTTGCGCGGGATTTCCTGGTAGTAGATCTGCTCCAGTTCAACGCAAGTGTAGAGATCCAGAGTGTCCAGCAGGTCTACCGTGGCGGTGGTGTCGGCGGGGGCCGGTTCACTGGTTTGTGCCATGGCGGGCACGGCGGCCAGCGACAAGGTGAGGGCCAGCAGCCAGAGCCATTGTGATCCGGGGGTCCTCATGTTTTCTGGGCGGCTTCCGTTTGTGGGATGCGTTCGGTATCACCTTCAGGGTATCCCGGAATATTACACGTTGGGCGAATCCCGCGACAACTCTAATCCCAGTTTTTGGCCATCATGCGCTTCACCAGGCGCCGCACCAAGGCCCGCGGCACAAAGCGCGACGAAAGGGCCATCAGTTGATTGGCCAGGCCGGGAATGACCACCGCGCGGCCGGCCTTGAAGCCTTCGTAGCCCACGCGCGCCGCCTGAGCCGTGTCCATGCGTTTGGCGTCGCGGCGGCTGAATTCGGCCTCGGCCGCAACTTTCAGTTGGCCCTGGTCATCGAAGGCCGCCGCTGGAATCATCTGGTCGGTGGCGAAAAATTCGCTGCGGGTCGGGCCCGGGCAAAAGGCCGATACCGTGACCCCGCTGTCGCGCAGTTCTTCGTGCAGGGCTTCGGAAAAACTGAGCACGTAGGATTTTGAAGCGAAGTAGACGGCCATCAAGGGGCCGGGTTGGAAGGCAGCCGTCGAGGCGACGTTCATCACGCCTGGCTTTTCGGCGGTTGTGTGCGCCTGCTCGACCATGGCGGGCAGCAATAGGCTCGTCAGGCTGGTCAGCGCCGAGATGTTCAGGTCCAGGAGT
>DAOVTU010000466.1 GCA_030632925.1 Candidatus Krumholzibacteriia bacterium
ATTCGAAATCGATATCATCCGCCCCGAAAAACTCCCCCACCTTGTCCAGCGCGTGCTCCCGCCGAATGGTCAGCGGCACCACCGGGAAATCCGTCTGCAGCAGCACCACCCCCACCTTATGGGTCGTGCGGTTCTTGCCGCTGCCCGTCACGTATGAGTAATCCATCAACCGGATGGTGCGCCCCTTGAACTCACCGCTGATCACATTCTTGGCGCTGCGCGAATGCCCCTTGTCGAAAAACTTCAGGCCCGGATACTCGTGATCCAGGCCCTTCAGTTTGCCAGTCCGCAAACGCCACCCCTTGGCCGCCGTCCAGGCCGCCAGGGCTTCTTTGCGCTTCTTGTCCGCATACCAGGCATAGATTCCTATGCCCAGCACAGCCAGGATGATAAATGGTACGGGAGAGATCTCCACGCTTACGGCTCGCTTTCGATTCAGCCCTACTTCAGTCCTCGCAGCAGCGAAGCAGGCACCTTGACGGTCATCTGCAACAAGGCCTGACTCATGGTCTTGCCCTGCGGATCAACCAGCAACGATGTCGTACCCCCGCCACCGAGGCTTTGTTCGAGCAAAAAGTTCAGGCCCTCAAGGTTGTCCAGTTCGAACCGGGTCACCTTACCAAAAACTTTGCCTTTAAAGAAGCGTTTGACCACAGCCGAGGTCACATTGGCGCAAATCCACTCGTAAACCTTCGGCGAACGGGCCAACAGGCCGATGTTGCAGGTGTCGCCCTTGTCGCCACTGCGGGCGTAGCACAGTTGGCGCAATTGCACTTCTTTCAGGGCGCCCTTTGGAGCCTTGTAGGCGCCCTTTTTAGACGGTTTCACATCACTGCGCACCGGCTCGCCGACCTCACCGCGCACCGGAAATTCGATCTCAAGGAAAGATTCCGCACCGGCCGTATCAAGGGTCAGCACCTTGGCTGTCACGCCATCGCGCCGCATCAGGGCCGGCCAGTAGGCCACCACCTGCTGGGGCCGCGGCCGCCCGCGCGTGCTGACAGCCATGCCGCTGGGCCCGGCCAGAATCAGTGCCGGCAGCGCCTTGCTGAAATCGTTGATCTTAGCCAGGTTGCCGTCACACACACCGAAGCGCAGGTACGCTTCCTGGGGCGAATAATTGCTCAGACTGTCGGGCCAAATCGAGCCCGCGCCAACCAGCGCAGTGTTCTTCTTGGCAAACTTGTGGCCCACCTTTTTCCAGAACACTTCTTCGACGACGGCGGCCTTTGCTTCCACATCCGGTCCGCTGATCAGCACTTCGCCTTCAGCTTTCCAGCCGTCTTCATAAGCCATCGACACCTTGAACATTTCGGGTGCCGGGCCGCCGCGAATGCCGGTCACGCGCACGCGGTCGGGGCCATCCTCAGCGACTTTAATGGTATTGAAATACGCCACACCGTCGGGCGAAATGTACTGGGCCGGATCGCCCATCTCGTACACCATCTGTTCCTTGATCGACTTTTCAAAAATGCGCCCACCGGTGCGCTTGTGCTTGGTGACGGTGAACTCGCCACTGGGCTCCATCTCGATGATGGGGTAGCCCATGTTGTGGAACGAGGGCACTTCCTGCCAGTCGGTGATGTTGCCACCGGAGCCCTGGGCGCCGCACTCGATGACATGCCCGGCGATGATGCCGGCGGCCATCTTGTCCCAGTCTTCCATGTCCCAGCCGAACTCATGAATCATTGGGGCCAACGTGATGCCCGTGTCTGTAACACGTCCAGTGACGATGATTTCGCAGCCGGCCTTCAGCGCTGCGACCACAGGCTCGGCGCCGAGGTACACATTCGCGCTGGTCACGCGGTGCATCACGCCCGCAAATTTCTCGCCGGTTTCCATGTTGGTGAACTTCTCGCCCCCGGCGGTCAGTTCGTACAGGCGCTGCGACACGTCGTCGCCATAGACCACGCCCACCTTCAGGTCGAAGCCCATCTTCTGGGCCAGTTTGACAATTTCGCGCCCCAGGCCAACCGGATTGATGCCGCCGGCGTTGGTGATGACCTTGACCTTCTTTTTGACAATCAAAGGCAGGCAGGTCTGCAACTGGGTCAGGAAATCGCCCGCATAGCCGAGGGCCGGATTTTTGAGCTGCTGCTTGCGCAGAATCGACATCGTGATCTCGGCCAGAAAGTCGGCCGTGATGTAATCCAGAGGCCCGCCGGTGAGTTGGCGGCGCAGGGCATCGGTGTCATCGCCCCAATAACCGCCCGAATTGGCAATGCGGATCTTTTTCTTCACGTTGGTCGCCTCCGGTCTGAGAGCTTGTTATATTCTGCGCACCACTGATAATGGTTTCTGGACCCGGCCTTGATCAAGCCCGAATACGCTTCGATGCGAAAGGACCCCGCGCCACCATGGCCTCTGCTGCGAACACTCCCGGCAACTACTTCGTCTTCGGCTTCCCCCTTTCAGGTGAAGCCTGGCAGCGTTACGACGTGCGCGACGTGCTCCCGGACCATATTCCGACCGATCCGGACCTGCTTTCCTGGGAAATCCGCAGCCTGGCCGAAAACATCAATGGCTCGTCCTGGCGGCAGGCCAGCGGCGAACCGACCGTGCCGGCCGAGGTTCTGCTGGCCCTGCGCACCCTCAATCAGGCCCTGCGCCATGTGGCGGGCAATTATTTCCAGATCGAGAACGCCGACTGCCTCAACCGTTGCCGCGACTGGTCCAGCGAGCACCTCGGGGCCGAAAACACCCAACAGCTGATGCACACCTTCGGCGAGCTCTTTCCCCCGCTGGCAGTGGCTCTGGCAGAGGTAGATCTGGACGCCTTCCTGGCCGACGACAGCAACCAAACCATCCTCGAAATGATCCTGCTGTTCATCAACGTGACCAATCCAGCGGCCGGACCGGCGGCCTCATTGTTCGACGACAGCGACCTGCGCCAGCGCTCCAGCTTCACCGCCTTTGTCACGGGGCTTGAAGAGTATCTCGACAGCGACGAACCCGCAGGCTCGGAGGGCCAGACGATTTTCCACCTGTTGCGGGCCCCTGCCCTGGCCAGCCCCGATTCCCTCGAGGGCCAGCTGTCATTCATCAAGGACAACTGGGGCCACCTGTTGCCGGCCGACCTGTTGCGCCGGTTGGTCTTTGCCATCGACGTGCTCAAGGAAGTCGACCTGACCCGCAGCGCCGAATACGGCCCGCCGCCCGTACTGGAATTTGGCCCCGGTTCGCCCGGCTGGCGCGAAGACGAACCCGAGCCCGAAGCTTTCAGCCGCGACGCCGACTGGATGGCCAACGTCGTGCTCATGGCCAAGTCGGTCTACGTGTGGCTCGACCAGATCAGCCGCGCCACCGGCCAGGAAGTCCACCGCCTCGACCAGATCCCCGACGCCGAACTGGACCGCCTGGCGACTTGGGGCGTCAACGGCCTGTGGCTGATCGGCCTGTGGCAACGCGCCGACGCCTCGCGCAAAATCAAACAGCAGATGGGCAACCCGGAAGCTGCCGCCAGCGCCTACGCCCTGTACGATTACCGCATTGCCGACGACCTCGGCGGCGAAGAAGCCTGGCAAAACCTGAGCGACCGGGCCGGACAGCGTGGCATCCGGCTGGCCAGCGACATGGTGCCCAACCACATGGGCCTGGACAGCCGCTGGATCGTCGAAAATCCCGAATATTTC
>DAOVTU010000099.1 GCA_030632925.1 Candidatus Krumholzibacteriia bacterium
CTGGTCCCGGAAAATTTGTCCAGCCACGCCGACGACCACAAAAACGATCGGTACAAACACGGCCAAGGTGGTCAGCGTCGATGCGGTCACCGCACCGGCCACTTCACCGGCTCCACGGGAGACAGCCTCGCCAACATCCGCCCCTTCGGCCGCCTCTTCACGGCGCCGATGAATGGATTCGAGCACCACAATCGAGTTGTCCACCAGCATACCCACACCCAAAGCCAGCCCTCCGAGGGACATGATGTTCAGGCTCACGCCCTTGGTAAGCATCAGGATAAATGTGGCCACGATGGAAATGGGAATGGCGATGCCGATGATCAAAGTGCTGCGGAAATCCCGCAGGAAAATAAAGAGCACCGCCACGGCCAGCGCACCACCGATGAGGGCGTTGTTGCGCACCTCGTTGATGGCCTGGGCAATGAAAGTTGATTGGTCAAACAGCACCTCAACATGCATGCGGTCCGGCAGTTGTTTTTCAATACCCGCCAGATGGGTCTTCACCCGCTCGGCCATCTCGATGATGTTGGCGTCGCCTTCCTTGAAGACCGCGATCTCCACGCTTTCGCGCCCATCGATGTGGGTCACTGTGGTGCGTTCCTTGTGGGTGCGGGTGACCGTGGCCACCTCGCCCAGTTTGACGACTTTGCCTTCGAGCACCGCTACGGTCACGTTCTCGATATCAGCCAGGTCCTCGAAACGACTCAGCGTGCGCACGATATACTCGGCGTTGCGATCGCGCAGACGTCCGCCGGAGGCGTTGATGTTCTCTTCGGCCAGTATCCGGTTGATGGTGGCGATATCAATGCCCAGGGCCGAAAGCTTGGTCTCGTCGACTTCAACCCGGATTTCCTCTTCCAGGCCACCGCTGACCTGGGCTGCGGCCACACCTTCGAGGGCCTCAATCTCTTTCTTGAGCACGTCATCGGCCACGTTGCGCAGGTTCACCAGCGCCGCGTCCCCCGACAGCCCCACGCGCACCACCGGATCCTGTGAAGGGTCGTATTTTAAGAGCAACGGAATCGAAGCCTCACTCGGCAGGCGCACCAGATCAATTTTCTCGCGCACATCCAGGGCCGCATAATCCATGGCGGTGCCCCAGTTGAATTCCAGGGTGATCTGCGACAGCCCGGCCTGGCTGATGGAGTGCACCTTGCGCAGGCCCGGCACCACTCCCATCGCCTCTTCCAAAGGTCGCGTGACCAGGTTTTCGACGTCCACTGGGGCGGTGCCCGGGAAGTCGGTCTGCACTGTCAGGCTCGGATAACGAATCTCCGGCAACAGGCGCATGTCCAGTCGGCCGAGGCTCGTCAGGCCAAAAACGACGGCAGCGAGGGTCACCATCCAGACAGTAACCGGGTGCGATACGGCGTAGCGGATCACTTTCATGGTCTAGAATCTCCGGGTTCCGGGAAGGTGGCCGGCCACCGGGGCCGGCCACAAGATGCGGCAAATGCTATTTTGATTCGTTCAGGGCAGTAACGGTCTTGTCGTCTTCGGCGGGATCGCGGTTCAAATCAGCTTCGGCTCCCACGTAGCCCACCGCCTCACTGTTCAGCGATTTGATGAGCGTTCCGGTGCGCAGCCCGCCCTGGCCCATGGTGACGACAAAGTCACCGGCAAACAGTCCTTCGAGAACTTCAACGTGGGTTTCGTCATAGAGTCCGGTTTCGATCTCGACTTTGCGCACGGTGTCGGCCTCGGCCACGAACACGTTGCGCAGGGCTCCCTCTTCGATGAGGGCGAGTTTGGGAATAGACAGGGCGTCGTGATGCTCGTCGGTAGTGATGCGCACCTTGACGAATCCGCCCACACGGGCGGCATCATCTTCGCCATCGAGCAGCAAGGTCAGGCGCACCGTGCTCGTGGTCGGGTCAACAACCGGGGCAATGCGTTCCACGACGGCTTCGAGGGGTTTGTCGGCAGCATCCGGCGAGACGAGCACGCGTTGGCCTGCCGAAACCTTGCGGGCGATGGCCTCGGGCAGGTGCACGCGCACCCGCAGCGGGCTGAAATCGCCAATGGTGAAAGCCGGTGCCGCGATGGCCAGTTGCTGGCCCGGCACAACTTTACGTTCGGTGATGCGCCCCGCAAAAGAGGCCCGGATGCGGGTATCTTCCAGGGCGATGGCGGCCAGGTCACGCTCGGCTTCGGCCATCTTGGTGGCCGAGGCCTGATCGTCGTATTCCTGGCGGCTGATGAGTTCTTCGTCCAGCATGCTCTTATTGCGTTCCAATTGGCGTTCCTTGTCCGCCACCGTCAGGTCGGCCTTGCGCAACTGGATGCGCTCCCGGTCATTTTCCATTTCGGCGAGGATCTGGCCTTCCTCGACCCAGTCACCCTCTTCGACGTTGACCTTACTGACGCGGCCGGTGGTCTTGGCCACCAGTTCGACCAGGCGATCAGCTTCGATCACCGAGGCGGCCCGGTAATAGGCGGCGATGCCGCGGCCTTCGACCTGGGCCAGTTCAACCGGCACGGCCATCACTTCGGGCTCATCGGACTCTTCTGCTTCCACAGCGACTTCTGCGCCCGTGGTATCGGCCATGGCCACGCCTTCGCCGGCGCCGAGCGGCAGGTTTCCGGTGAAATACAGTCCCGATCCGGCCCCGGCAACGACCAGCAGGATGGCCAGGGTCCAAATCAAACGTTTCGAATTGCTATTCATTGCAGCACTCCCGGAAAATCGTCTTGAGTAGCGATGGCGGCCTTCTGCCGCGCCCCAGATGGGTCAGTACTTTAACAACCCCCACCGCCAAAGTAGACGCACCCCGGCGGCCAAGGTTGCATCCCATCCGGGAATATTCTCCTGCAGCCGGGTGGATTCGCCATCAAGGGCCCTTCTGGGCTGGAATTCCCGCGGTTCAGGCCTTATTCTCCAAGCACGGGCCGAGCACTGTTTGGCCCCTCTTTTCACGCCCGATCCGATTGTCCTTCAGAGTGGCTTGCGCCAGAGGTCCGGAACATGAAGAAGCTTGTCGAATGCGTCCCCAACATCAGCGAAGGCCGTGACCCGGCCATCATCGATGCCGTCACCAGCGTGATCGCAGACGTCGATGGCGTGCATCTGCTGGATGTCGATCCGGGTGCCGAAACCAACCGCACGGTGATCACTTTCATCGGCTCACCCAAGGGCGTGGCCGAAGCCGCTTTCCGCGTCGTCAAACGCGCCTCCGAACTGATCGACATGAGCAAGCACTCGGGCGCCCACCCGCGGCACGGCGCCACCGACGTGTGCCCCTTCGTGCCGGTGCGTGGCGTGACCATGGAAGAGTGTGTGGAGATCGCGCGCAAAGTTGGCCAGCGCATCGGCGAAGAACTGGAAATTCCGGTCTACCTGTATGAAGACGCCGCCACCACCGATTGGCGCCGCAACCTGGCGAACGTGCGCAAAGGTGAATACGAAGCCCTGTCCGGCAAGCTGGGCCAGGACAAATGGGCGCCCGACTTCGGCCCGAATGTCTGGTCGGATCAGGCGACCCGCAGCGGCGCCACCAACGTATCGGCCCGCGGATTCCTGGTAGCCTACAACGTGAACATCAACTCCATGAGCAAAAGCATCGCCCAGAACATCGCCCTGGACATCAAGGAAGCCGGACGCGCCCAGCGCGACGACAAGGGCGTTCTGGTCAAGGACGCCAAGGGCAAGAACATCCTGGTGCCCGGCCCCTACCGCCTGGAAGCCTGCAAGGCCGTCGGCTGGGTCATCCCGGAATACGACCGTGCGCAGGTTTCGATGAACCTGGTCAATACCGCCACCACCAAGCCCCACGAAGCCTTCGACGCCTGCTGCAAGTCGGCCATCGACCGGGGCGTGCGCGTGACGGGCAGCGAATTGGTGGGCCTGATCCCTGAAGGCGACATGATTGCCGCCGGCAAGCACTACCTGCGCCAGGCCGGACAGTCGGCGGGCATCTCGCGCAAGATGATCATCGAGACGGCCATCCAGAGCATGGGGCTGCGCGAATTGACACCCTTTGATCCGGCCGAGAAAATCATCGAATACCAGGCCGGCCTGACCGATGGCCCACTGGTGAGCATGACCAACCGCGAATTTGCCGATGAATTGTCCAGCGACAGCCCCGCCCCCGGCGGTGGTTCGGTCGCCGCCTTGTGCGCCGCCCAGGCCGCGGGACTGGTGGCCATGGTCGCCAACCTGACGGTGGGCAAAAAGAAATACGCCCAGGTTGAAGACCGCGTGAAGGAAATCGCCGAGTTGGGCCAGGATCTGAAGGACTTCTTCCTGGCGGCCATTGACGATGATACCAACGCCTTCAACGCCGTCATGGCCACCTTCGGGCTGCCAAAATCCACTCCAGAGCTGGCCAAGGCCCGCGATCTGGCTGTGGCTGAAGCGACCCGCGAGGCCACCCGCGTGCCGCTTTCGGTGCTGGAAAAGGTGCCGGCCCTGTTGGAACTGGCCGGCGAAGTTGGGCGCATTGGCAATAGCAACAGCCTCAGTGATGCCGGTGTGGCCATCCTGGCTGGTCTTTCGGGTGCCGAAGGAGCCTACTACAACGTCTTGATCAACCTGGACTCCCTGCGGGAACTGGACCAAAGTGCAGCTCCGGAGTTTGGCTCCGAGACCTTGGCGCGGGCACGAACGACCATGTCCGCCTGTGAAGAATCTGCTGCGGAAAAACGGGGTGCGATTCGGGCGCAGCTCGAAGAGGCCTTGACCGGAAAATAGACATCTCAGCCATTGCTCCGGGACCTGAAACGGCCCGCCCTGTTTTCAGGGCGGGCCGTTTTTCAGAGCTGTTTCGGGCCCGGCAAATCTAGTCTGCCTGCCGCATCCCCTTGACCATCCAGCCACGAGCCAAAACCAGGGCCACCGGACTGACCATGGCAACAATAGAGTAGATCAGCCACATGAACTGGGTGTTCTGAGGTCCAACCACCGGACAGTAGGTCGCCAGAACGGCGCCCGAATAGATTCCGGTCAGCACTTTGGTCAGGAACCAGGGGAATTGACCAATGCCCATATAGGTCCCGGTCTGCCCTTCCGGTGCGATCTCGGCCACCCACTGCAGGAAACGAGGTTGCCACATGGCTTCACCGATGGACATCAGCAGGATGTACGACAAGAGGAAGACCGGAGACGGCGGCAGGACCAACAGGAACGTAGGCACTGCCATGACCAGGGTTCCCCAGATCATCATGGGGTAGACTTTCGCCTTGACCGTCAATGCCGCCACCATGGGTGCCAGCAGGAAAATCAGGATCGGATTCAGATTCGAGAAGAACTCGAAGTTTTCACCAACGGTGGTGCCCCCAAATGCACGGTCAATGTAGTAGGGCAACGTCAGCCAGTTGTGTGCAAAGAGAGTCTGCACCGGAATCAGTGCAAAGATGAAAAAGACAAAACGGCTGTCGTGGAAGGGGTGTTCGGGACGTTTGGACAGCATGTTGCTACCGAGCAACAGCAGAAACAGAACCGCTGCCGTCAGCCAAATTCCGTACCGTTTGAACCACGAGATCATCGCCGTCGGCACCGGCACAGTTATGGCGCCGCCCACCGAAGCATCCAGATGTTCGATGACGGCCATCTCGGCCCCCATCCAACCGGTCAGAATATCAACCGCTGCAAACCTATTGGGCTCCGGCGCCCCTGGATCCTCGCTGGTACCAAAGATCGACGCTAGCTTGTCGGAGAAACCTTTTTCCGCAACGGATTGTCCTGTCCCGGCCTTGATCATACCGGGGAAATCCGTCGAATAGAAGACCGCTGCATCCAGCAGGTAGTCCTTAATCAGGCTTTCGACGTCGTCTTCGGCAGCGCCGTCAACCCCCTGGGCCATCATGCGGAATTTAATCAGCTGTTCAATGTCGGACTGCATGATAGAGCCGAAAATAATTTCAAAGTCCGGGTCCACACCCACGATCGTCTTGCGGGTCGCCGTCGTCAACCTGATCAATTCATCCGCAGCCTGGGTGGGATTCATTTCCACCAACCGCAAGATAGAGGCCACGGTGGCCTCACTCAGCGGATCCGGATCATCGGCTCCCGGTTCTTTTGTCCGTTGGCGCAGATTCTCAAGTACAGCAACATCTACGGGACTGACGATGCTATAGGCGCGCGCCATGTATGCAAGACCGAGACTGCGCAGCCCCCCCACTACCGCGCCCGAATCGGCATAGTCCAAATGGTATTCCACATCCAGACCGGACAGGGTCCCATAGGCTTGCAGAATCATGACATCATCCTGCAACCGGGCGCTGCCAATGGCGAACGGATTCGAGGCGACCGCGCTTCCCTTTCCAAGATCACCCGGGGCCACAATTCCTTCCCTCAGGGCATCGATTTTCAGAGCCGCCTCATTCAGCGCAGCTTGTTTCTGCGGGCCTGTCAATTCTTCCCCAAGTTTCAGTTCCAAGCGTTGAAATTCGAATTTGGCATCACGCAGCGCCTGCTGTCCCGGACCAGGATCCGCTGTCACGACCATGCCGATAATCATTCCCACCGAGATCAATGAAGCGGCAATCAATGCCATGAAGGTGGGAGTCATCAGCTTGGGCAGGCTATTGGCAGTCTTGGTCTCTGTGACCTTCTCTTTCACCGCATCTATCTGGGTCAGTGTATCGCGGTCAACGACCTTGCGCGTCATGATGAATACGACGGCCAGCAAAGCCAGAATCGTGACACCCGTATAGACCCAGTAGACTGATTCTATGCCCAGGGCCTTGCGGATGGGCGGCGAGATAATACCCGAAAAGAAAGCTCCCAGGTTCATCAGACCATATATCATGGCATAGCCCATAGGGGCGGTCTTCTTGGTAGTAAACCTTTTGACCGCTGAATAGGCAGCCGGTTGGTAGGTGCCATAACCGAGGACGACAATAAAAAGGCCCAATATCACCACAAAAAACATGGGCGAACCGGGGCCGCCGCCCTGTGCAAAAAATGTCCCGGAAATCCCAAGAAATAGTCGGCCGACCACCATCATGCTGAGCGACAGGAGCATGGCTCGCCTCACTCCAATTCGGTCAGCGATTCCTCCTAAAAAGAGCATAGCCAGAGTGATGCCACCGGTGAAAAAGCTGTACACCCAACCGGCATGAATATCCGCCATACCCACGTTTTCCGAGAGGTATTTGCCCAGGATGGTCAGAATCCCGAAATAGACCAATCCCTCCAACAGGTACGATACATACAGCCCCCACAACGCACGTGGCGACGTTGCCAGCGACTTGAAGGGGTCGATGATTTCATGAAGTGCCTGTAATAACGGATTGCGCTCAGGCGTGGGAGTTTCTGGATTTTCGGAGCTCACAAAAAGCCTCCATAGGAGTGAGTTGATGGCCGGAGAGGTATCGTATATGACGTTTAGGCAAGATATATGGTGGGAGCAAAGGGAAGCAAGGGGAAATGCCGCGCGTTCACCTACGCGCGGCGTTTTTTGCGGGACTTCTCGTACCCGTAGTATTTCTGATCGTAGTAGTAAGGCAGAACTTCGCCCAGGTTGTTGGCCACAACGCCGAGGATGTTGGCGCCGGAGCTTCTCAGGATTTCCACGCCTCGTTTGGACATGTCTTTGGGGGTCTGGCCGGCCATCACCATGTAGATGGCGCCGTCGACGGCATCGAGATAGTGCAACGGGTCGCTGACCGGCACCACTGGCGGTGAATCCAGCAAAACGATGTCGTAGGTCTTGTGCAGATCGGCCACCACGTCGCGCACATTGTGGCCGCCAAACAGACGACTGGGATGGCCTTCGGGGTCGCCGGCACTCAGGAAATCCAGGTTCTTGATCTTGGTGGGGCGGGCCGCTTCGGAGACTTTCGCTTCGCCGGAAAGCAGGTTGGCAAAGCCGGGCGACAATGGGTGCTGGAAAACGGTGTGCTGCACCGGGCGCCGGACATCGGCATCCACCAGCAGGATGCGACTGGGCAGGTGGTATGCCAGAACCAGCGCAAAATGTAACGAGAACAGGCTTTTGCCTTCTCCACGTTCGGCACTGGTGACCATCAGGGCCCGTTTGCGATCGAAATCGACCTTGCGGCCAATGCGGATCATGATGCGGCGCAGCTCGATCGCCATGGGCGATTCGATATCAAACAGGGTGCCGCCGCCAACTCGGGTTTCGGAACTCATATCGTCCTTCTCAATTCCAGCCTCAACCGAGGCGCGGATAAATCACCAGGAAGCCCACGGCCCCCACGGCGACAATGCCTAAAATGATAGTGACCCAGCGCAGAATCCTGACTTTTTTCTTCCGCTCAAAATGGTCGTCCTGGATGACGGGCAGCGTTCCGATCACCGTCAACCCCAGGGTGCGCTCGATGTCCTGGACCGAATTGAAACTGCGGTCCAGGAAAATCGCCAGAATGACCAGGCCCAAGCCGATACCCAACGAGAGCACAACCCCCATCAGGGTCAGCTTCATCTTGTCCGGTTCGACCGGGCGATAAACCAGATGCGGGGTCTTGCGAATCCGGATCTGCATACCGATCTCGGACATGCTCGCCTC
>DAOVTU010000211.1 GCA_030632925.1 Candidatus Krumholzibacteriia bacterium
CCACGATCATCATCATGGCAATGGACAGCGCTCCAAGGCCAAGGTACCCGGACAGGAAATCCGGGGGAACAACCGCTCCCAGGATCCCCGCGATGACCAGGCCGATCAACAGGGCCCGACCGATGTCACCAGGCAGGGTGACAAACCCGTAGTCCGCGGCGGCCCGCATTTTCGGCCCCAGGCCCTGGGGCCGGATGATGTCCTCTGATCCTGCGCCCGCCAGTCCTTTGCCATTTGCCGATGACTGGTGGGGATCCGGATCAAAAACCTGCACCAGGCCCCCGCCCAGCAATCCGGTCACAAGGGCGGCCACCGGGCGGAAGATGGCGAACAGCGGGCCGAGCATGGTCCAGGTCACCAGGATGGAATCAACGCCGGTCTGGGGAGTGGACAAAAGGAATGCCGTGGTTGCCGAACGGCTGGCGCCGTGCTGCCGCAGCGAAGCCGCCACGGGGATCACACCACAGGAGCACAAGGGCAAGGGTACCCCGAACAGGGAAGCCTTCAGCACAGGTCCCATCCCCCGGCCGCCCAGGTGGCGTTCCAGCCAGGCGGGGGAAATGAATACCGACAGCAGGCCTGCCACCACAAAGCCCAGCAGCAGCCAGGCGGACATCTGCGCGGTGACCATCCAGGTTTCGATAATGATGTGTGTTATCATTTCAATCATGACCACAAAATATAGGGAGAGATGTTAAGTGGCTAGGACAATTCGGGTTCCTGGTAACCGGCTTCCTTCTCCGCCCGGCGGGCTTCAGCTTCACCAGCGGAAACATCGACCCGCGTCAGCAGCCATCCCCCCACCGCGAAAAAGAATATCAACGACAGGATGCCCAGCCTGCTGGTGCCTGTACCCTGACTGACCAGCCCGAAGACCAGGGGTCCGGCAACCCCCGCGAGTTTGCCGCTGCTGGAATAGAAACCGAAAAATTCACTGGTGCGATGCCGGGGAACCATGCTGGCGAAAAGTGACCGGCTCAAGGCCTGGGCGCCCCCCTGTACCGTGCCCACGGCCCCGGCCAGCAGGTAAAAGTGCAACGGCGTGGTCATAAAGAAACCGCCGATGCTGATCAAAAGGTATACGAACAGCCCCAGCAGGATGGCCCGCCGGGTGCTGGTACGGGCGGCCAGCCGTCCAAAAAGCAAGGAGCAGGGAATGCCGATCACCTGGGTCAGAACCAGGGCGCCGATCAGGTCGGTCATGCCAATGCCGATTTCCGAGCCGTAGGCCGTGGCCATCTTGACGATGGTGCCGATGCCGTCGTTGTAGATCCAGTAGGCACCGAGGAAAATCAGCAATTGTCTGTGTTTGCTGATCTCGGCGAAGGTGCGGCCCAGGTTACGAAAACCCTGGGTGATGACCGGACCTTCACCGGCCCCTCCCATCACCGGCGGCTCTGGCACGTGGCGCAACAACGGCAACGAAAACACACCCCACCACACGGCCACGCTGATAAACGAAACCCGGATCGCGAAACCGGTATCGGGCATCCCGAACCAATCCGGATGCATGACCCACAGCAGGTTGAGGATCAGCAACAGCCCGCCCCCGGCATAACCCAAGCCGTAGGCCTGGGTGCTGAGGCGGTCCATGTCCTTACCCGTGGCCAGGCTCGGCAATAATGATTCGTAGAAGATGATCGAGGCAGCGAAGCCAAAGTTGGCGCCCATGAACAGCAGCCCTGCCGTGCGCCAGGCCGCCGGTCCCAGGGTGGCAAACAGCGCCGTCAGTAAAATGCCCAGCCCCGCAAAGACAGCGAGGAATTTTTTGCGCCCGCCGGCGGCATCAGCCACCGCGCCCAGAATCGGGGCCATCAACGCTACGAGCAACAGACCGCCGGCAGTGACATATCCCCACAGGGCCGTCGCTTCGGCCCCGGTGTGCCCGGCGGCCTGGGCCATCTCACGAAAAAAGGGCGGAAAAAGCGCGGCCATGATGGTGGTCGCAAAGGCCGAATTGGCCCAGTCGTAAAGGCACCACGCCCGGCGAGCGCGTTTCAAGCCCGGTGGATGGGCATCCACGTTCTGTCCCTTACCAGTAATACGAAACGCCTGCCTGCGGAATCACCTTGATGTCACCACTCTTGCCCAGGTGAGCAAAATTGGCTTCGACTTTCCAGGCCCAGCGCCGTCCCTGTAGATACTCCAGCCCCACGCCGCCGCCCAGATTCCAGTTCTCTTCCAGGTCGTGGAGTTCTTCGCCCCCGGCGGTGGTGCCCGTCAGTTCCTTGCTGTAGAAAAACCCGGTGCCGGCACTGATGTAAATGCGCGTGCGCTGGTCCTGCCGCAGGATGTAGTTCAGGTTGAAACCCAGGTTGTGCTGCTGCTTGTCTTCAGTGTGCCACACGCCGCCCGCAACCTGAAAATACAACCACCAGCGGATGGGCGCGCGGAAGGCCAGGCCATGGCCACCGGTCTGGCCGTAGTGCAGGCCGATGGCGCCCTGCAGGGAATCGCCGGAGTTGTTCCAGTCAATGGAGGCCGAGTCCTGGGCGTTGGCAGCCGATGCACCCTCAAGCAATCCGGTCAGGACCATCAGGACCATTAGGGCAACACAGACATATTGGCGGCTTGAAAAAGGGGATCGAGAAAATTGATTCCGCTTCATGGCTCCATCTTTCGACACGGGTCAGCATCCTGCTTCGCCCCCATGATGCTACAAAGCGGTCCCCAGATTCAACCCCGATTTCTCACCAGGACACACAAAAAACGGCAATCCGACGAAAAGAGGAGAAATTTGGGGAGATTTACCGATCTGGCCAAACAATCCGGTTGATGCAGGAGATCGGCCTCTATTTCAGGTTCGGTTTCAGCCTGAATACCCCAAATCATGCCCGGAGGCCCCATGTTCACCCGAATCCTGATTGTTCTGTTGCTGGTCGCTTCAGCCATAACCACCACGGCCACGGCCGATCCCGGCACCACCTGGACGCAGACCGATCCCCCGTCCTTTGCCCTGGTCGCCGATTTTTCGCGTGACATTGGCCTGGAAGCCATTTATTGGGATGGGCTCGCCGGCGAGCTACACGGGGTTTCCCTGGCAGACTTCCACGACCTGGGGATGTTGCCGGGCCAGTCCAACCCCAATGAAACGTTTCTTTCGGCGATTGATCTGGATGAAGACGGCTACGCCGAGGTCGTCAAATATGTCGGACCGAACTCCGAGCGCTCCCATGTCACGGCCTACAAGCACAACGGAACAAGTTGGTCCGAGATGTGGCGCAGCGACAACCAGCTCAACGAGCACAATACCGACTTGCAACTGGTGGACTTGAATGGTGACAGACGTGGCAGCTACCTGATGGTATCCGGCGGATCAATGCAGCTCTGCGATCCGACCAACGGCCTCGTCGTCTGGTCGAGCGAGGATCCCGGGCAGGGCACTGGACCGAGGACGTTATTCGTCAATTGGACCATGGCCAACTTTGACCAAGACCCGGGCAATACCGAAGAGCTGATGGCCGAGTTTATTGACGAATTTGGTCACCACCATCTCCTGATGATCAACGAGGTTGTGGCCGCCGCCACCCCGCTGCATTCGACCATCATCTCCCTGGGCGCCAGCCGACCCAACCCCATGTTCGGCGCCACCACGGTGCAATTTGAACTGCCCGAATCCACCTTGGTGCGCCTCAACATCTACGATGTGCGTGGCCGCCGCGTGGCCACCCTGGCCAACCGCACCATGGCCGCCGGCTCCCACGCCCTGCGCTGGAATGGCAACGACAAGGACGGCAGCCGGGTCGCCCAGGGTGTCTATTTCTATGAGCTGAAAGCCGCTGGACAGACCCGAACCCGCAAAATGATGGTGGTGCGTTGACATAAATATGGCGCCGGAGGCCATCCGGCGCCTATTATATCCCAGTAGTTCACAGGCCCTTTCCCGTGACCCTGGAGCCCACCGATGAAACGCACCCTGGTTGTTCTGCTGTCACTTCTGACCGCCAAGACCGCCCTCGCCCACGGCATTTCCGCCGCTGACCAGCAATCCATGCTCGGCGGCGGCAATCTCGAGTTCATCAAACTCGGTGCCAGCCACATGCTCACCGGCTACGACCACCTGCTGTTTCTCTTTGGCGTGGTCTTCTTCCTGGACAAATTCCGCGACATCACCAAATTCATCACTGCCGTTACCCTGGGCCATTCCATCACCCTCATTTTTGCCACCTTCATGGGCATCTCCGCCAACTACTACCTGATCGATGCGGCCATCGCCCTGACGGTGGTCTACAAAGGTTTCGACAACCTGGGCGGATTTCAGAAATACCTGCGCATGGCGTCGCCCAACCTGCTGGCATTGGTCTTCATCTTCGGCCTGGTGCACGGCTTTGGTTTGTCGACCCGATTGCAGCAGCTGCCCCTTGGTGAGGGCGGCCTGTTGTTGAAAATTCTCTCGTTCAACCTGGGTGTGGAAGTGGGCCAGATCGCGGCCCTGACCGTGATGTTGTTTTTGCTGAAAGCCTGGCGCGGTCGTCAGTCGTTTGCCCGCTTCAGCACCGTTTCCAATGTGGGGCTGATTTTGGCGGGCGTGGTCCTCTTCGGCTACCAGATGTCCGGCTATGCCGGGGCCCGGGAAACCACCCCTGCCGTCGCCGCCGCCGAGGTCTGGTCCGATGTCACCAACATCACCATCCCGGCCCAGGGTTCGTTGGAATACAAGTTCCACATCCAGCAGGGTGACCCACTGAAGTACGATTGGGTGACCAACGGCACGGCTCTGTATTTCGATTTCCATGGCGACCCGGACACGGCCAAAAACGGGGAATTTGAATCTTTTGAAGAAGCGACTTTGAGTGCTGCACAGGGGTCGTTGGCGCCCTCGTTTACCGGCGCAATCGGTTGGTATTGGCAGAACGAAACCGACGCACCAGTGGAGATCGTGCTGAAGACTCAGGGCCAATACGAAGTGATTGGCGTGCCCCACTAATTTTTGACTCGAAGAACCGCGGCCCGAAATATGGCCGCAGTTCTTCGGTACTCATCCTACGACTCTGCCAATGCCCGCCGACTCATGAACCACTTGTACAGCGCCGGCAAAACGATAAGCGTCAAAAGTGTAGAAGTCACCAAGCCACCAATCACCACCGTCGCCAATGGCTTCTGCACCTCGCTGCCAGTGCCGTGGGAAAACAGCAGCGGTAGCAACCCCAGCGCCGTGGTAATGGCCGTCATCAGCACCGCCCGCAAACGCTGGCAGGCACCCCGGATCGACGCCTCCCGCACATCCACCCCCTGGGCCACCAACTGGTTCATGTACGTGATCAGCACCATGCCGTTTTCCAGCGCGATGCCAAACAGGGCGATGAAACCGATGGACGCCGGCACCGACATGTTCATGCCCGACAGCCACAGGGCCACCACACCACCTACCAAAGCCAGCGGAATATTCAGCAGGATCAACAGGCTGTTGCGCACCGAACCGAAGTTGCCGAACAGCAACAGGAAGACAAACAGCAGCACCACCGGCACCACGAATTTCATGCGCTTATTGGCTTCCTGCTGCAACCGGTACTGGCCACCCCAGGTCGTATTGTATCCGGCCGGCAGAGTGACCTGCTCGGCGAGGGCAGCCTGGGCCGCAGTCACGAACGAACCAATGTCCCGGTCCACCACGTTGCACTGGATGCTCACAAAACGCTGGTTGTTTTCGCGGGTAATTTGCCGCAGGCCCACGATTTCCTCGATGGTCGCCAACTCACTCAACGGCACCGTGGCGCCGCCCGGGGCGGTGATCAGGATGTCGCCGATGCTGGCGGCCGAGTCGCGGGCTTCGGGCACGAATCTCACCATGATGTCAAAACGCCGGATGCCCTCGAACACCTGACCGGCCACTTCACCACCCACCGCCGCCCTGATCACTTCCTGAACATCGGCCACATTCAAACCGTAGCGCGCAATGGCGTTGCGATCGATGCGGATCACCAATTGCGGTGCGCCGGTGATCTGATCGACCTGGACATCGGCGGCGCCCGGCACCTCCTGGATTACTGCGCTGACGATTTCGGCGCTCTCTTTGAGCACCTCGATGTCGTC
>DAOVTU010000563.1 GCA_030632925.1 Candidatus Krumholzibacteriia bacterium
CAAATCTGCGGCCCTGCAAGGGCTACCCGGGCAACCCGCTGAACTTCAAGGATGGTCTGGACCTGGTTGTCTTCCGCCAGAACACCGAAGGCCTGTACGCGGGCGTGGAGTACCACCCGCTGCCCCAGGACGTGCGCGACAAGCTGACCGAAACCCACCCCGCCCAGATGAGCAAAATGGACGGCGTGGCCAACGAGGACATCGCCATCTCGACCCGCATCTTCACCCGTGAAGGCTGCCGTGCCATCGTGCGTGACAGCTTCGAGTACGCCAAGAAGTTCGGCTACAAATCGGTGACCGTTGTCGAGAAGCCCAACGTGGTGCGCGAGACCAGCGGCCTGATGGTGCGCGAGGCCCGCAAGATCGCCGAGGAATACCCCGGCATCGAGCTGTGGGAAACCAACATCGACGCCATGTGCATGTGGCTGATCAAGAACCCCGAAAACTACGGTGTGCTGGTGGCCAGCAACATGTTCGGCGACATCGTTTCCGATCTGTGCGCACAATTGGTCGGTGGCCTGGGCTTTGCCTGCAGCGGCAACATCGGCGACAAGGTGGCCGTGTTCGAGCCCAGCCACGGCTCGGCGCCCAAGTACGTGGGCATGAACAAGGTCAATCCCATTGCCATGATCCTGTCGGCCAAGATGATGCTCGATCATCTGGGCGAAATGGAAATGGGCGAGAAGCTGGAAGCCGCCGTGGCCGCGGTCATCGCCGAAGGCGTGGCTCGGACCTACGACATGGGTGGCACCACCACGACGACCGAAATGGCGGAGGCCGTCGCGGCCAAATGCTGATCCCGGTTCGCTTTTGAGACGACGCCGCGCTCCTCAGGGGGCGCGGCGTTTTTTGTACAGGCGCATCCGGATGTATCCGGGCTGGCTATCGGGGGGGCACTGATATATGATCGATCGTGGAGGATAACGCCCGCCCCTGTGAGGAAGTGCTGTGCCCGATAGAAGCGACAACAAACCAACTGATGTGAATCTCTTCCAGCAATTGTTTGACGAGACTCCCTTGCCCTATCACGTCATTGATTTTGAAGGCCGGTTGGTTCAAGTCAACAAGGCCTGGTTGCGGCTGCTCGGGTACCAACGGGAAGACGTCATCGGCCGGCCGGTGCGGGATTTTATCGTGCCCGGTTATGTCCCCCAGTTCGAGAACAGTTTCAAGCGGTTGCTGTCTGGGGCCCAGATTTCGAGCCGTGTGGTCGAGATGATCCGCGCCAACGGCACCTCGGTTGTGGTCGAAACAGAAGTCCAGGGCGGATATGACGAGGCCACAGCGTCCGGATACAGCTATTGTCTCTTGCGCGACATCACCAACCAGACTTATGACGACCGCGCCCAGGGCAATCTGGCCCGGCGACACGCCCTGATCCTCAACGCCACGCCGAGCGCCATTGTGGGCTTTGACGCCGACGGCAAAGTCACTTTTTCCAACCCGGCCACCGAACAACTGACCGGCTGGGGCCCGCAGGATTTGCAGGGGCTGAACATGCACCGCAACCTGCACGGATGCCAGCCGGATGGCACGCCGATTACTCCCGCCGAATGCGCAACCTGCCGCGCCATGGAGAATCAGGACGCGGCCAAGGGCGAAACCGTTTTCCTGCGCAAGGACGGCTCGTTTTTCGATGTCCAGTTCCAGGCCCAGCCCTATTTTGTCGACGGATCCTATGTGGGCGGAGTGCTCAGCTTCACCGACATCACCGAGCGCGTGGCTGCTGCAACCGCCGTGGCGCGCAGCGAAAAACAACTGCGGCACCTGTTTGACAACGCGCCGGTTTCCCTGTGGAACGAAGATTTTTCCGGGGTCAAGTCGTTCATCGAGGACCTGCAGGGCCGCGGCATTGAAGATCTGGAAGCCCATTTTCAGCAGAATACCGCCGATTTTCACAAGTGCATCAGCTTGGTGAAAATTGTGGCCGTGAACCAAGCCGCTTTGGATTTGCACCGGGCCCAATCCAGGGAAGAGCTCACCGAGAACCTGGCCAAAACTTTCACCGACGAAGCCTCTGCGGTATTTCTGAAGGAAATCGTGGCCCTGGCCAACGGATTATCCGGCGCCGAAGCGGTCACGACGTTGAAGACCCTGGACGGGGAGTTGCGTCACGTCGCTTTCAAATTGTTCCGCGATCTGTCAGACGACAGTTGGAAAACCGTCTACGTGGCCTTTATGGACTTGACGCCCAGCCGGCAAATTCAGGATACGAACGCCCGCCTGGTCACCGCCATCGAACAAACCGGCGACAGCGTCATTGTCACCGACCCGGACGGGGCCATCCTGTACTGCAATCCGGCCTTCGAAAGAGTCACGGGATACAGTCGGAAAGAGGTGATCGGCCAGAACCCGCGCCTGCTCAAGGGTGATCACCATGAAGACCAGTTTTATAAGGACCTTTGGGAGACGATCAATCGTGGCGAAGTCTGGGTCGGCAATTTTGTCAACCGGCGCAAGGATGGAGAGGCCCTGGAAGAGGAAGCCTCCATCAGCCCCATTCTGGGTGACGACGGAGAAATCGTCAGCTTTGTCAGCGTGAAGCGGGACGTGACCCATCAGCACGACCTGGAGCGGCGCCTGGTCCAATCGCAGAAAATGGAAGCGGTGGGCCAACTGGCCGGCGGGGTGGCCCACGACTTCAACAACATCCTGCACGCCATGCTGGGCCATTTGGAATTTGCACTGGACGAAGATACCGACCCGCAGAACGTGCAAAGAGAACTGGGCCTGTTGCGCAACTCGGTGGGCCGTGCGGGGCAATTGACCCGGCAGTTGCTGGCTTTCAGCCGGCGCCAGGTTTTGGAATTGCAGAACACCGACGCCAACGACCTGATTGCCCAATTGCTGAAAATGGTGCGGCGCGTGATCGGCGAAGACATCAAGCTGGACTTCCAACCCGGCGCCATCGACCGGGAAGTCCCCGTGGATCCGGGCCAGATGGAGCAGGTGATGCTCAACCTGTGCCTCAACGCCCGGGATGCCATGCCCGACGGCGGCACCCTGCAGATCAAAACCAGCCTGAAGGTCGTGGACCGGAAA